>NZ_JALKAK010000007.1:0-190660 GCF_023015645.1 Pseudohalocynthiibacter sp. F2068 | reverse complement strand
CAACTCAACGAGCGACCTCGAAAGACCTTGCAATACCAAACGCCAGCAGAGAAATTTGAAGCATGTGTTGCGGCGATCAGTTGAAACCACACTGGCGCTGCCGTCATTCGCTCTTCGCAAATGCTGCGCAGAGCACGAATGGCCGGAATGCGAAAGCTGCATCGCGGCGTAAACCGACCCAATGAATGTCTCCTGTGGGCCGTAGTGGGGGTCGCGCCTATTGAGGCCTAGGTCTGGAAAGTCCCGCACAGCAGACATATGTCCAAGCCCAATACACAGGGCCTCCCTGACACACTGTAACGATGTTTGAGTACATTCCTCACAGCCGCTAACGCGGCCCCACAATCAACACACGAGGCGCTGGAAATCCCTAAAACGCCGACATCGCACCACAGAGTGCATGTACCCGGATAACGCCGCTGATTTCTGACAACCAGTAGCGCTGTGATTGTGAGGGGCGGTGAAGTTCTGCTTTAAGCCCGTACCCGTAGTCGACTCGCGAATTCAACCGCTGTCACCTGACACCGTCGATGACTGCGAGATTGCACTTCGCAGAGCTGTGCCGATGCTCGGCCAGTTCACGGTATTCCGGGTCGGCAAGCCATTCTTCAGCATGGGTTCGGCTCGGGAATTTCATGACGACAGTCCTCGGATAGCCCCATTCGCCCTCAACCACAGTTGTTGTCCCGCTTGTCGTTGCAAGCAATTCCCCGCCATGTCGCCGGAAGATCGGCATGAACCCAGCGAGGTATAACTTGTATCTCTCCTCATCAAATATCTCGAGCTGACCAATCACATATGCTGCCATTTTACCCTCCAAGCATTGGTTTGTACTAAATAGTAACAAGAAAGTTCGACGAAAGTCGCTAAACCTCCTGACTGAGGTCGGTCCAAGTGGTTTGAGCATAGATCGCCATTTATTCGCCGCGTAGCTTCAGTAAACGAAACAGCTCGCCGTTTTTTGACGTTCGATAGCAGGCTGTACACAGTGATCTAAACTCGTTGGGAAAGGTCATGACGTGGCAAGAGACGAATTCTTTGGAAATGATGATCAACGCGCGGTACTAAGGCGTGGCCGGGGAATGGCTGAACTGCTCGGCAATGACCCGCGCTTTAGCTACTATGGTCGCACCGTTGGGTTGGTAGGTCCAGACGACGGGAACATCGATCAGCTTGCCGCTTTGGCCAGCGTACAGGGAAATTCGAACTATTCCGCAGTGCCGCTAAGCCAGACTGCTACCGTAATTTCCGACTTGGAAGCGCACGGTCTTGTCCCAATGCACTATGCCAAGTGGGAGGGCACCAACTCAACCTTAGCTGCTGCGCGAAAGGTGATAGAAACTGTTGCATTGCCTGAGGACTTAACGTTGGTCCGAATGGATGCATCGACACCTGATCAACAACTTGCGTCGTTGGCTGAGATGGCTTTGGATTGTGGTGTTTTGCCTTTGTGTGGTGAGGTATTGCGCGGCCTTCACAGGCCTGCCGTTTGTCTGTTCGCGATCGACCGGAACTCTAACATAGTTTCATGCGCGGCATCATCAGTATTTGCTCGTGACGAGCACTCGACGTATGGTAAACAGGCATGGTGGGGGATGCTCGCCACCGACCCGGCACGTCGCGGTCAACGGCTTGCGCTCATTCTTGGGGCTCATACTTTACTTGAAATGGAAGCTAGGTTCGGACTGCGTGATTTCATGACTGGAGTTGAACCGGGAAACGCGCCGTCGGAAGCCGTTTGCGCCCGAATGGGGCTGTCGCCGGGGGGATTTGCAATCATTGGATGCGCCGATCCACGAGCCTTGGCGACTGGTCGTATGACCAAATGAGGCCTCAATTGTCGTCGCTTTTTGTTTGAAAGCTCAATGGTAGATTGTCCGCGCAGCAGACATACATCCAGACCCGATCCGCAGGACCTCCCTGACACGTCGTAACAGTTGATCCGCCCCCGCTAACGCGGCCCACACCAACACACGCGGCGCTGGCATGCCGTATCAGCAAAAACGACACCGCACCACAGACACACAGGGCCACAAAGTCTGACAGAACGCCTAGGACGACGGCTCTGAGCCCTTAGCGGACATCATCGGGGCAAAACAATTGTGTAAGTTTACCGCTGCACGACAAACAGGGGCCTCTGCGGTTCCAAACGCGACCCTAGTACCCTCGGTTGCGGTCGACGATACCGTCTGGTTGCTTGCCGTTTTCAAACTGAGCAATCCCTCTGGCAACAAACTGAGCAACGGAGGTCTGCTCGGCATCACCCGCAACGTGCGGTGTGATCAAAATCTTGTCGCAGCTCCAAAACGGGTGTTCTTCGGGCAAAGGTTCCGTTGCAAACGTATCTAGTGCAGCAGAAGCGGGATGCCCTTTCTCGAGTGCGGAAACGAGATCAGCTTCAACTAGATGCCCACCCCTGCCTAGATTGATGACCATCGCGTCGTCCCGCATCACGGAAAAAAACTCCGATGACAGAATACCTGTCGTCGCATCTGTCAGAGGTAAGAGATTAACAACGGCGCGGCTATTGTTGGCAATCTGCAACAAACCCTCAGTTCCACTTACAATGTTAATGCCGTCGTCGTTTCTTGCTTTCGAAGCATAGGCAGTAACCGGATAATTCAGATCATAAAGCCTACGGCCCAACGTCGCGCCCATGTGACCATACCCTAAAATACCAACCGGAAAGTTCGAAGGCGTCGTGCGGTTTATAGGTTTCCATTCTTTGCGTTTCTGTTGTGCCGGATAGTCCAGAAGCTTTCGTTGCCAACCAATGATATGCCACATTGCAAACGCGGCGATCATCTCAGCTTGTTCTTCAAGCTTAACCCTAGATATTGCAACATCTGGGGCCACGCCGAGGTGCCGCACTAGTGCATCGATACCTGCCCCGGCACTGGAGATGAGACGAAGATTGGGATATGGTAGAAATGCATTTGGTCCCGGGTTGAACGCAAACGCATGGCGAATTGCTGAGGGGACAGACACCTCGTCCGGGTTTACCAAATGTATCCATGGATGATGTTCTTCAAACGCAGAGCCAAAGATGTCTTTCAAATCGTAGTCATCACAGAGGCAAACTAATTCTAATGCTTCCATTATTCTCGCTTTCTTCCGTCACGTGGCCCGCGCACTCTATCACACCGGGAGAAATGTACCTGCGAAAACGGTTTCATCAAGCGATTTGCTAGTAACAAAAATTGGACATCTGAACGGCAACAAAGTCCCGCACAGCGGTCATTGGCGTACTTTGCAGCGAACGGCGGCTACGAGCCCAAACCTACCGAGTCGTGAACAGACATTTCTGCGCGCGCAGCATTGTGATGATCACACATACGGCCCATATGCGCAGGTTGCAGCAGGCCAAAGACTATATCTAGGCGAGACGGCTTTTTAAAAGATCTCCAGACTTGAGCAGAATTGGATAGCCGAGGGGCGCAGCCAGAACCGCAGAGGTGCTGCAAATCCTCGCTCGACCCCGGTGCGGACCAACCGCACGGCCTAAAACAGCAGGGCCGCGGCCCCAGCAATGTTAAGAAGGAATTGGATCAGGTGCGGTTCGTTCACCGGGCAAGCTTTCTGTCAGAGTGCAAGATCAGAAGGGGAATGGGCCGGGCCCAGCAACCGGTCCGATACGGATGGATTGAAAGCCGGCGTCCCATCGATGCAACAGACACCCATCTTCTAGCGTCATGAACCCCACGGGTGCGTCGGAGCGGCGATCATAGGCAAATGTGCTGCAGGGCGACGGCGCAGAGATTGCGATATGCCCGCCGACATCGGTCACCATCATGCTATGGATGTGTCCGCAGACGATCCGCAATGCGCCAGCATGGTCGGACACAATATCGCGAAATGCGTGGCTGTTGGTTAGCCCAATCTTGTCCATGAAATCGATGTCCGAGGGAAAGGGCGGGTGGTGCATCGCCAAAAGAACAGGCGCCCCTTTTGCCTTGGAAAGTGCATCTTCTAAAAACGACAACGTCTGCGGTGAGAGGGTTCCATGCCCAAACCCTTCGACCAAAGTGTCAAGGCCGATCAGAACAAGATCGCCAACCCGTTCGATCCAGTTCAAGGGTCCATCAGTGGGAAGATGATCAGCAAACGCGCCCCGCATCGGTTCGCGGGCATCGTGGTTGCCTGGTACGACGTGGATCGGCAGATCAAGCGGGGCCAACAGCGCTTTGAACCTTTCATAGCTCTGCACGCTGCCATCATCGCTTAGATCACCGCTGACCAACACCACATCAATCGACCCGATCTGATCCTGGATCGTGTTGATCCGGCTGATCAAGCGCGACAGCGCCCCAGAGGTCTCTAACCGTTCCGACACGAGTGCTCCCTCGGGCACGATATGCGTGTCAGAGATCTGGAGGATCGTTGTCATTTGATCCCTGCACGCAGGAACGCTTGCACGAACTGGCGCTGGAAGATCAGGAAGGCGATTAGCAAAGGTGCCACCGACATCAATGTCGCAGCAGAAATCACACTGATATCCACACCGTTTTCCGGTGCGCCAAAGATCGACAAGCCAACGGTCAATGGTCGCGTTTCAGGCGAGTTTGTGACGATCAGCGGCCATAAGAAGTTGTTCCAATGGGTCGACACCGACACCAGCGCATAGGCTAGATAGGTCGGCTTGGCCAAGGGCACATAGACTCGCCACAAGATACCGAGCAGGCCACAGCCTTCGATCCGCGCGGCCTCATGCAGTTCAATGGGCACACCTTTAAACGATTGTCGCATCAGGAAGATACCAAAGGCGCTGGCCATGTAAGGCATGCCAACACCGAGGATCGTATCGAACAGACCCAAGCGAGAAACCATCGCATAGTTTTCTACAATCAACACTTCTGGTAGAATGAAAAGCTGCATCAAAATCAGAATGAACACGAAATCCTTTCCCGGAAACTTCAACTGGGCAAAGGCAAATCCCGCCAGCGTTGTCAGGATGAACTGACCGATCAGGATGACGGTCACCAATATGAACGTGTTCATGAAATACTGCAGCCAAGGGGCTCCATTCCACGCGACGCGGAAGTTATCGAGCGTCCACGGGGAGAACAGATTCAGGTTGACTGCATCGGATGTCGAATGGGTCGCGGCCCAAAAGGCGAAAAGCAGCGGTGCAATCCAGATGATTGCCAACAGGATCGCGCCGAAGCTGTCCATGAAACGGGTGAGGCTCTTCATTGGTAATGTGTCCTTTTATCAAGGTATAAGAACTGCACCGCTGCCACGATCCCCAGTACAGCAATCACAAGGATTGTCATTGCTGCCGCATGGGGTGCGTCAAAGAAGGCAAAGGCCATTTCCCAGATGTAATAAAGGATCAACTTCGACGCATCCGATGGACCGCCCTTGGTTAGAATGAAGAGATGGTCGATCAGTTTGACCGAATTGATCATCGCGTTCACTGCAATAAACAAAGTGGTGGGCATCAGCAGCGGCAGCACGATACGGCGGGTATATGTCCAACGGCTGGTGCCTTCGATATCAGCCGCCTCTTTCAGATCCTCGGGGATCGTCTGAAGGGCGGCGAGATAGAAGATCATAAAGAAACCGGCCTCTTTCCATATCGTCACGATGATAATGGCCCATAGGGCAGTTTCAGGCTGGCCCAGCCAGTTCACAGACGGCAAGCCGAACAGGCTGCCGATTTGATCCAGCACACCCAGTCCGGGGGTATAGAAGAACAGCCATAGATTGGCCGCAGCGATCATCGGCAGCACAGTCGGGGTGAAATAGGCGGTGCGCACAAAACCGCGTGCTGAGATCTTGGAGTTGGCCCAAAGCGCCATCGACAAGGCGATACCGATAGAGACGGGGATTGTGATACCCGCGTAAAAAAGGTTGTTCTTGACCACAAGCCAAAAGGTCGGGTCGGCGAACAGATCAGAATAGTTTTCGGTGCCGACAAACTCGGTCGGGTTGCGGCGGGTGTCGCGGGAAAACAAACTTGACCATAGGGTCGCAATCGACGGGTAGAACGCAAAGACCGTCAGCAGCACCGCTGCGGGTGAAAGCAACAACCAGCCATAGATTGCCTGTCTGCGGCGTTCAAGATTGGCATGCGCTGACATGGCGCGTCTCCTTTTCAGGGGATGGTCGGGCCGGTGCTCTCACACACCAGCCCATCCGGAAGGTTTTACTGGTAATCACTGAGCAGACGCACAGCAGCGGCCTGCGCATCGGCCAGTGCTTCTGCGGGATCTTTGGCCCCCGTCAGCGCAGACTGGATCGCATTGTTCAGACCATCACGGACACGTGCCGTTTCAAAAGTCGAAAACTCTGCAACGGCGTTTTCCAACTGATTGCGCGCGACAAGTGCCGGCGGAAATTCTGCCGTATAGGCCTGCAATGCCTCGGTTTCATAAGCCGCAGGTGACACGCCCATATAACCAGTGGCGATGGACCATGCCGCTGCCTGCTCTGGCGACGTCATGAACTGCATCAACTTGAGCGCTGCGGCTTTTTCTTCATCGGTTGTATCTTTGAAGAGATAGAAGTTACCGCCCCCTGTTGGCGAACCAAGGCGAACGTTGGCAGGCAGTTCGGCCACTCCAAAGTCAAAGCTAGCTCCGTTTTTCACAGCCGTCAGGTTACCAGTCGAGTGCCACATCATCGCAGTTTGACCTTCGAGGAATGCCTGGCGCAATGTGCCCCATTCGACAGTGCCGGTTGGCATGATGCCGTGCTCGCCCGACAAGGACTGCCAGAATTCCAACGTCTCAACGACCGTTGGATCATCGAAATAGGTTGTCAAACCGTCTCCGGACATGACTTCTTTGCCGTTCTGGATCGCAAGCGCTTGGAACATCCAGTAAGGATAGCCTGTGGATGGGATCATCAGACCATAGGTGCCATCGCCCGTCAGCGCTTTGCCCATCTCGATCATTTCGTCCCAAGTTTTTGGCGGCGCTTCGGGGTCAAGACCTGCGGCGCGGAACATGTCTTTGTTATAATAGGCAACGATTGTAGACCGCTGGAACGGAATGCCCCATGTCTGACCCTCAATCTGGCCATTTGCCATCAACGCCGGGTAAAAACTGTCCAGCCATGCCTTGTCAGCATCTGTTGTTGCGATCTCTTCAAACGGTACAATCAGATCCTGTTCAATCAGGTCGTATGCGTCGATTGAAAACATTACAGCCAGCTGCGCAGGCTCGCCGGACGCAAGCGCCGAAAGTGCACGCACCCGCGTATCGTCATAGTTGCCTGAATAAATAGCGGTGACACTGATGTCGGGGTTTTCGGCCTCGAACTCGGCCACAATACCGTCAACCACTTCAGTCAATGAACCGCCCACAGCGATGGGGTAATACATCGTCAGTTCGGTCTCAGCGCTCGCCTGTGCAGCAAGTCCAGCCGCCATCGCGGTGGCAAGCCCCAGTCCGGTTGTCGAAAATAGTTTCATGTTTTCCTCCCTTGGATTTCATTGGTAGACTAGCAGGCGCAGATCATTTACGGCGCCGGCATTCTTTGCCCTGCTTCATCAAAGACGTGCAGGCTATCATCGTGAAAGTTGATATCGACCAATTGGCCTTCTGGCATCATCGACAGGCCAGATTTCAGAATACACAGACCTGTCGCATCTTTATGGTCCAGCCCGATCAGTGTCTCAGAACCAAGAAATTCGCTTTCCGTTACTGTGCAACTGAGGCGACCCTTTCCCTTGGCGACGATATCGATGTCTTCAGCCCTGATCCCAACACTATGGCCCCCGCCAAAACCGCCAAGGGCTACTGACCCGATCAGCGCCATCGGGGGCGCGCCGACAAATTCGGCCACAAAGGTGTTATTAGGCTTGCTATAAAGATCCTCTGGCGCGCCGACCTGTTGAATATGGCCATCCTTCATCAACACAACGGTGTCGGCCATGCTCATCGCTTCGGTCTGGTCGTGAGTGACGTAAACCACGGTAATGCCAAGATCACGTTGCAGTTTTTTGATGTCTTTGCGGACAGAATTGCGAAGCTTGGCATCAAGGTTCGACAACGGTTCATCCATCAAGCACAAGCGTTGACCAGCGACAATTGCGCGGGCAAGTGCCACGCGTTGACGCTGACCGCCGGACAATTCGCCGGGTTTGCGGTCTTCATAGCCCAGAAGGCCGGTGATCTCTAACGCGCGGTGCAGTTTCTGCTGGCGTTCTGCCTTTGGCACGCGCCGCACCTTGAGGCCAAACACGACGTTTTCGGCAACCGACAGATGCGGGAACAAGGCATAAGATTGGAACACCATCGATAGGTTGCGGTCTGACGCGGCACTGGTGGTCACATCCTTGCCGTCGATCAGGATGTTCCCTTCGTCTGGTAGCTCTAATCCGGCCAGCAGACGCAGCGTCGTGGATTTGCCGCAGCCTGATGGGCCAAGAAGCGCTGTAAAGCTACCTTCGGGGATATCCAGCGATATACCTTCGACACCAAGCTGGCCATTCCAGCGTTTTGCCACGTCTTTGAGCACCACAAATGAGGGCGTTGTCATGTTGCTTCTCCTTCGGCCACAAGCAGCCTGTCTTCGATCTCGTTCAGCAATGGCGCAAATGCGGCACCCGGATGACGGTCAATGATGATTGTGTCAATCTCAGCAATATTGTCCCCAAGCGCCGGCGCTTGGCGCCCGAACTTTGACCAGTCGACCACCAAGAGGGACTTTTGCGCATTTGCGCGAATTTTCTGGGTCGCGCGAACCTCAGTCGTGTGGAATTCCAACAAGCCACCATCGTCGGCAATACCAGCAGCGCCAAACACGGCAAATTCTGCCCTGAAGCGTCCGAAGAAATCCAAGACCTCGTTCCCGAGAATATCACGATCCGGAAGGCGCAGCTCGCCGCCTGGCAAAATAATCCGATTGGACACCTCTTCGCTCAACACCATCGCGGCGCTCAGGTTATTTGTAATGATCGTCAGACCTTTGCGCCGGCGCAAGGACTGCGCCACGCTCAACGGTGTCGAACCAATCGAAATAAACACAGTTGCGCCGTCCGGGATCAGCCCAGCCGCGGTTTCACCGATTGCACGTTTGCCCAAAAGGTTCGTCCCGGCACGCTGGTCGAATGGCGTGTTTAGAAATTCTTCGCTCAGTTCAATGCGCCCATGCACGCGGTGAAGCATGTCACCTTCGCATAAGGCATCGACATCGCGCCTAATTGTTTGCATCGAAACATCGAAGCGTTCGGCAAGCGAACCAACAGTTACAGCGCCCTGTTCCAGAACAAAGGCGGTTATTGCTTCTCTCCGACTAGACTTCTTCGATGACATCCCGCCCCTCGTTCCTGCACAGCTTACGGTAGGCCCACAATAACAACAAAACAACATTTTTGTAAAACATTTGCGACATTATTATAGAAACCATTGGATTAATTTATCAAATATTCCGGAATATCTTACCATTTTTGGTTTTAAAGCGATTATAAAATGTTGTTTTGTTGTTTTTTCTTTCACTTTTGGTATTTTTCCTTAGGATAGGGTTAAGCCATAGACGCCACTCATTTTAGCGGGAACCACATGCAGACAACGCAGTCGATATTTAACCGCTATCAAGAAGTTTGTGGGCGATTCCCAAAGATAGTCGCCTGTACCGAGACGGTCGACATCAACTCATTGCTGGATATCACTGACGACATTGATGCATTCGTTTTCGATGCTTTTGGCGTCTTGAACGTAGGCGAAACCATGATTTCCGGGGCGGACCGTCGACTTGATCAGTTGCGGGAGCGCGGCTGTGCTATCCGCATTCTGACCAATGCAGCAAGTTACGATCGCAGCGGCGCCATTGCAAAGTTCAAGCGTCTGGGGCTCAGCGTCGCCGACGATGAAATCATAACCAGCCGTGAGGCTGCGCTCCTTCACCTGACGGATGGGCACTGGGGCGTCATAGCGGCCGATGCTGACAGGCTGAATGATCTTCCTGTGACCGCGACCCGCTTGGAAGATTCACCGGAAATTTACGATGCGGTTGACCATTTCCTGTTTTTGTCAACGGCTGAATGGACAACGCATCGTCAGGATCTGCTCATGGCTGCAATGCACCGCCGTCCCCGAAACTTGCTGATCGGCAATGCTGACCTCGCGGCACCTCGCGACAATGGCTTTTCGATTGAACCGGGACACTATGGTCATCTCATTGCGGACTTTTTTCCGGAATACGTTCGTTTCTTCGGCAAACCCTATCCCGAAGTCTACGATCTGATCGAAACTTCATTTTTTAAAGTGCCACCGCATCGCATTGCGATGTGCGGTGACACACTTCACACGGATATTCTGGGCGCGGCGGCACATGGATGGCGCACAGTTCTTGTCACCCAAGATGGCTTGTTCGCCGGGCATGACACCGGCGAATTTTCGAGGCTTTCCAACCTTTTTGCTGACTGGCGGCTCGACCGCATCTAACTATTAACCCCTTCTTGAGGTATCATACTCTCTATGGTGTGTCGCAATCTAACCGTCAAATAGGTCCTATTCTTGCACTAGGCAGAACAGCTGTCGCGCAGCGGCGACTGCGTCAAAGCGAAAAAAGCAGATTGGCAGCCCGATGGAGGTCCGCTAAGCAAAAAACGAATGTATGTTCGCGCCTGCGGCGAAAGTCTGCATCTCGCCCCCCCAGCCTAAGCTCAGCCCATCCTTGGTGAGGATTACGCTCTTGCAGCGAACGGCAAGAAAGTCCCGCCTAACCGCCGTTCACCTCAACCGCAGCGAACGTCCGAAACGTCCCGCTCAACTGCCGTTCGAGCCAATCGCCTTAAATGTCCGCTTTCCCCAAAAGTAGAAGTTCGGTTCATGTGTTAACCCGGCAGAGCAACAGTCGGTCAAAACCCTTGAATTTGCCTTGCTCCGCCAATACATTCAATTTTGCATCAAGAGAAAGGCTTCGGCCTTCGCCAACCTGCCAATCCCGGCAAGGTGGTCGCCCGAAAGGGGATGTGGCCGCTTAGGCAACGAATGGGTTGGCTTCATCTATCAGCGATCAGCTTGCCGGTCTCACAAAGGAGATCGAAAGATGAAACGTAGAGATTTCATGAAAACTGCAGCGGCTGTGACAGTCGCTTCATCTACTGTGCAGCGTCCAGCGCTGGCGGAACCCATTCTGGCCATAAATGCCGAACTGAAGGTGCGTGTCCTGCATCTGGAGCCGCATTCCCGGGGTGGCTACACACTCCTCAGCGATGGTGCGCTTGAGCCTCGCAAGTTGATCTTGCCTGAAGTGCTTGACAAGGCCTTTGGGAAAGGGTCGTTCCAGGCCCTTACCCAACCAGACCATTGGCGAATGATCGATGACGGGTGGTTTACAGATACCGACCTCTTCGACCCTTCCGAGACTGAGGGCAACGAGTACGATGTTTGGCATGCCAACTATAAACCAGAATGCGAGGCCCATGACCTACTGTTTGATCTGTTTCGAGATCGGTTAACGGGAGTTATCGGATATACCATCGCTGACCTGGGACTAGAGTTTGCTGAGCATCCGTGTACACCGCGCTTGGCGACCGTGAGGATTGTCGACAAGTACAAATTGGAAGCTCTTATTGCAGCCGTCGCAGCGCGGACAAAGTGGATTGTTTTCAATACCGAGCGAATAATTGAGGCGGTGTATCTATGACAGCTTTTGAGAAAGCCAAATTTATGCAAACGACAAAACAGTTGTTCCCTCTGGATCTATGGCACGGCACCTCCGCGCATCTCCTCGACTCAATTAAGGAGTTCGGTCTTGGGGGCGTGAATGTAGTTTTGCAGACAAAAGTTTTGGATTTTCTTGAAGAAGCAATCAAACTGGTGCGCTTTGACCCAGATGAATACACCGATCCGCGCCACGCAATACTTTCGATAATCAGGCATGCCGCGGATCAGCGTGTCACAGCAATGAATTGGCGGCATGGAGGCGTGTACGTGACCGGATCAAAGGAAAAAGCATCAAGTTACGCCTTTCGCGCACCGGAGTCTTTTGACTTTGCAAAACAGATCTTGAAAAACTCTGCTCCAGATGAAGTCGAGGTAATCCGAGATTTGCTCGGTTCGTATCGCGAGTTGTCAAATTTCATAGACAAGCCGGTTGCTCCAGTGTTGGTAAAAATTTCGCAGATTCCTTTGGAGTACATCCGCGCAGAACACGGTGGTTCAGCCCAAGAGCTTCACCAGTTTCTCAAAGCTTTGCCAAAGGAAATAATTAAACAACAGGCATTTGAGATGCAGACGGTAATCTCCTTCGATCAATTGGAGATATTCGAAGTTTCTGGAGATCCAGACACGCGTGAATTCAGCTATAGTCGATTATGAGCTTACTACTCGGTTGCGTGCGGCAATAACACTAACGGGCTTTGAAGCCCGCCTTTAGCAACATGTGAATGGTCGACTTGTCACCAAAGTGGGTGGTTAGGCAGGTGGACTCTAAGGAAAAGGTATACTGTTTTTTAAGATAATTCAGTGCATTACCGAGATTGAGCCGTGCCCTGTAGCGGCAACGAACACATTTGATCTTCAAGAAATCAGAAAAATTTTAGGCGATTTGTCTGGCGTGAGCGCCTATGTGTCCAAATAGAGTTATTTAATAAGAGTGATGCGGGTTTTGGTAGTTTGTTTGCCATTTGTGATCTTCCGTTTCCCAAACATAACGATGGACCCATTCAAATGGCGAGGCCCACCGCGCCGACGACTTGTCTGTCGGAAAGAACTGCACTTTTATATCGACTCTGCCTATGCTTGGCCAAGTTATAAGATCTGGATCATGACGCAGGAGGTTCCAATGGCTGACGGGTCGGAAAAGCAGACCAGAGTGACGTCCAGCCACTGGGGAGCGTTCGAGGTCGATGTCGAGAGTGGACGGATCGTCGCCACCCGCCCGTTTTCGCAGGATCCTCATCCGTCAGCGATTCCGGATATCCTGCCCGCAGCGGTCCATCACCATACTCGGGTTAAACGCCCGTCTATTCGCCGCGGCTGGATGGAGACACGGTGCCGCAAGGGACGTGGAACTGACGAATTCATTGCGCTGCCCTGGGATGAGGCGCTGGACATCGCAGCGACCGAGATCGATCGGGTACGCAGGGCCCACGGCAACGAAGCGATTTTTGGCGGCTCGTACGGCTGGGGCTCCGCCGGGCGCTTTCACCACGCACAAAGTCAGGTGCACCGTTTCCTAAACAGCATTGGCGGCTATGTCGCCTCGTTCGGAAGCTATTCCACCGGCTGTGCCCAGGCGATCATGCCCCACGTCTTCGGAGAGAATTTCCTGAAGATTCTCTACGAACACCAAGATAGCTGGCAGTCAATCTTCGACCATACCGAGACATTGGTCATGTTCGGCGGGATCAACCCGAAAAACTCCCAGGTCAGTATGGGCGGCATCACCGAACACGAAGCCGCGGGTTGGTTTGACAGGTTCGCCCGGAAGGGACTGCGCTGCATCAATATCGGCCCACAGCGCACGGACGCTCCGGCGGGGTGCGAATGGATGCCCCTGCGGCCCGCATCGGACACCGCACTGATGCTGGCGCTGGCCTATGTGCTCGAGGAAGAGGGCCTGACCGACCAGCAGTTCCTGGCTCGGTGCACCGTCGGCTTCAACCGCTTCTTGTACTATCTGATGGGCGAAGAGGACAGCCAGCCAAAGACGCCGGAATGGGCCAGCCCGCTGTGTGGGGTCGATGCAGAAGCCATTCGGGACCTGGCGCGGCGCATGGCGACGACCCGCACGCTGATCACGGTAGCCTGGTCGCTGCAGCGGGGCGAGCATGGAGAGCAGCCCTACTGGATGTCCGCCGTCCTTGCCTCGATGCTCGGTCAGATCGGCCTTCCCGGTGGCGGGGTAGGATATGGCTACGGGGCTATTGGCGGGGTGGGGAAATTCCTGACTGGGCTCAGCGGCATGACCTTGTCGCAGCTTCAGAATCCAGTTCGGACGGTGATCCCGGTGGCACGGATCGGGGACATGCTTCGCAATCCGGGGCAATCCTACGATTTCAACGGGAAATGCGGGCCATACCCGGATATCCGGCTGATCTACTGGGCGGGCGGCAACCCGTTCCACCATCATCAGGATCTGAATAGCTTGCACGAGGCCTGGCAAAAGCCCGAGACGATCATCGTCAACGAACCATGGTGGACAGCGACGGCCAAGCGCGCCGACATAGTGTTTCCGGCAACCACGCCCTACGAGCGCGAAGACATCGGTCGGACGAACCTTGATGACTATCTGTTCTACATGCCGCAACTGATCCCACCCGTGGGTGAGGCCCGCAACGACTATGCCATCTTTACGGGTCTTGCACGGCGCCTTGGCCAGGAGGAAGAGTTTACCGAAGGACGAAGCGCAGCGGAGTGGATTCGCAATCTTTATGACGGCTACCGGACCCTTGCCGGGGATCAGGGCGTGGACGTTCCCGATTTAGAGACGCTGAAGGAACGAAACTGGGTCCGCCTGCCGATCCGTTTGGACGGTCCGAACCGGACGCTGTTCGCCCTGTTCCGCGAAGATCCGGCAGGGGTTCCGCTCAAGACACCCTCGGGCAGGATCGAGATATTCTCCGAGACAATCGACAGTTTCGGATATGACGATTGCCCTGGACACCCGGTCTGGCTTCCACCAACGGAATGGCTGGGAAATGCGACGACGGCATCTCCTCTTCATCTTGTGTCGCCACAACCGGGTGACAAGCTGCACAGCCAGTTGGAAAGCGCGCTTGCGGATGTCGAGGGAGAGCGGCCAGTGGCGATCGTCATTCATCCCGATGACGCGTCGAAGCGTGGCATCCGGTCCGGTGATGTCGTGCGCGTCTTTAACGCGCGCGGCGCCTGCCGGGCACGCGCCGCAGTTTCTGGCGATATCCGGTCCGGCGTTGTGGCCCTGCCAACCGGAGCCTGGTTTGGGGATCCGGACGGCAACATTGATCCGCACGGAAATCCGAACGTCCTGACATTGGACGTCGGAACGTCGCGGCTGGGACAGGGATGCAGCGCGCATACCGCGCTAGTCGATGTGGTCAATCTTAAGATGTAGCGGTGTCTATGAGGGTCCGGCGCTCGAACATGAGAATGTCTCAGCGATGACAGCCAAGGGATTGTTCTGCTCGGGTTCCACTCACCCGAAGCAAACATTAAGATTTGAGGATCCGGTCTGGGCCAATCTCAACTCGCCAAACCGTGCCTCAAGTACGAAACAGGTTTTGGTTGATGCGGTCAGTTTGGGCTCATTTTGTTGATAAAGTCTTTGTTGCGGAGCGTTAGTTCCTATGATTCACTCGTTTTTGAAAGGAGAGGAGGGTTTAGCAATGATGGGGCCTCAATTAACACCGGCGCGATTGTTTTACGGATTTGATCTCGAAGCCCATGTCCCGGATGATCACACGCTACGCCAGATTGATTATTTCCTAGACGTGGAAGGCCTGCGCACGCAATTGCGCCCTTTTTACGTCATCTCGGTCGTCCTTCAGTCGACCCGGAACTCATTGTTCAGAGGCTGGTGATCAGTTAGGTCCTTGGTATCCGGTCGGAACGACGGCTGTGCGAAGAGGTCCACCTGAACCTTGCGTACCGCTGGCTCTGTCGGAGGGGCTGGACAGCAAAGTACCAGATCCGTCCTCACCACGCCCTGAACATTCGTCCGCAAGCGCCAGAAACCGTACACAAAAGTGGCCCATAAAATTGGGGCTGGACAGTTGAACAGCTGTCGGCTAGCGGGTCAATACTCGCGCGAAAACATGATGACGTGAACGATTTTCCGGTACTGATTTCAAGCATGTCGACCTACCGATCCATTGTTGCCAGTGTTTGGGGTTAGCCTCGTTGCGGCAAGAAAAGATGAAGCACGGTCCTCAGACACCTGCACATACCGACCCCTTCGAGAGTTTCGCATATTGTCGGCATCGTGGAGTACGGGGAGAGTGCTACCCATTTTCAAGTACTTTAACCCGAATGCGTATTGGGAATGCTTTTTCTTCTTTGGCTTTCTTGGGGGAGCGGGCGCGTGTTCTCATTGGAGAAGAATAGCTGAGCATTTCAGAAGTCGTGATCGCCGATCCAGACCCAATCAGACTGTTGCAATAACGCGGGGTCCGTATACGTCCACGCATGGCACCACCAAGCCATGACTTACAATGCCAATCGCGCTATGTGAGCAGATATCGTGTCTAAAAAACACTGGAATTGAATGTGGGGCCGGTCGGTCCAGCCATCCTTTTCGGCCCGGCACAAATCTCAAACACCTGTCGCTAGCGCACGCGTCATGACGTTTTTTAGCAGCTGCGAGACGTCGTTGTCGAAGTTGTTCCAAGGGAGACTCCCGCAGAAGGTGATGGATCCTGTGGAGAAAACGGATCCTCCGCCCGGGTAGTCGATAAGGACCATGTCTGCATGCATTGCGTCTTTTGCAGTGCCGCCTGATAGATTTGTCAGATGGGTCAATTGTTCTTCAGGCACCAGCATGAAGCCGTTGTCACGAGTCACCGACTGCGCCAGCAGGACCGTGTTTTGGGGTGTCCCAAGACTGTGATCCATATGATCGAGTTCGAACCCCGCAGCACCGTTCCCGGAAAACCCATAGTTACCGATCAGCGCGTCCTGAACGCCTTCAAAGACCCAATCATAAGCGGCGTCGGTACACACCCGGTGGTATGGGTCGCCAAAGAACTCACCTTGGGCCGCGAACCCGATCCCGACAAGATCTTGCGGGGGCCGCCCATTGCGACGCCACAGCCCTCCGTAGGTGCCGTCGAAGGCATTGTAGTATTCGCCCGGCTCTGCAGCCCAGGCGCGAATGCCGTCCTCGGCGCGGCGGATCTCAAGCATATCCTCGCTTTCGGGGTGCAGTGCGATGCGCCAATAGAACCCATTTCCGCCGAGATAAAGCAGATGGCCGCCGTCGTCGCGATAGTCGCGCAGTGCGTTCAGGGTTTTGCTGGTATGGTATTCGGGATGGGTGCCTGTGGTCACGGCGCAGTAGCCAGCAATTGCAGCCACGCCGTCGTCATGCAATTCCCTGTCGGTCACGATGTCGTAGTCGATCCCCTTGGCATGCAGCCACGCGATGAGGTGCATATCGGCGGGAAAGTGGCGCAGGCCGGAACATTTGGTTTCGCCGAACGTAAAATACCCCGGTTTGAGATTAAAAAGGGGCCGCTTGTGGGAGGCATGACAAATCCCCGACCCGTCGGCGTGGTAATTGTAGGTCGACAGGCCATACTCCGGGTGTTCGGCCGGGTTATAGGGATAGGCGTTCCAGTCGTTGATTTTGTCCAGCCATAAAGGCTTGTAGTCGGGCCGCGCGTGGTTGCCGTAGATGGCGTAGGTGAAGGTCGAGACCAGCACGCAGAGCTTTGCATTGGGCTTTCCCAACGGAGGGCAGACGAAGAACGGGATCGCGTCCTCAAGTCCTTCGCAACTGATGCGCATGACATAGACGCCAGACGGGATGTCATCGGGCAGGGTGTAGGAAAAGTCGGTGTCCCATCCAAAATCGTAGATGTCGTCCTGATGAAAATGGGCCGCCGCATAATGCGTTGGTTTGTGGGTCCAGTTCATTTCTGACCCGTCCCAAGCGGACCCTGTTACCGCACGAGCGGGATAGTTTATCAGCTTCAAGTCCGGCCCGGCCTGTGCGGGCACAACACAGCTTGAGATGTCCTTGGCCAAGTTCCAATGGCAAAACAACTGTCCGTCGACCGTGATCGTGGGGGCCTCAATCTTGCCGTTGAAATGTTGTGCTGGCGCCCCGTCGATCAGGTGCGCGGCAATTGTGGGCCGACCAGAGAGTGACAGATCGGCAGCGCCGTCATCTGTCGTGTCTTTTGCGGCGTCGACGCTGTGTCCGATCGGGCTTTGCGCGACGGTGATCGTGTCCTGGGTGATACTGGCTTGGATGTTATACCAGCGGCGCAGGATCATAGCTTGTCCCAATGTGACGGTGCGCCCATCGATCGCAAGGCTGATCGCGCCGTCTGTGTCGATCCTAAGATCGTAGCGTCCGATGCCTACAACGGTCTGCGGCTGTTCGCTGCGAAATGTCGGATAGATACGTGCCGTCAGGGTGACCTCGGATGCCGGGGTAGCCGTCACGCTGGTCTGTCCGATCCCGTAAGAGCCCGCGGCGAAGGGCCGATGCACTGATGGGTAGGTCGACTGCTTGAAATAAGGGGATGCGTCTTCTTCCACGATGCCCGGCCCCTCGGGATTGGGATCAGCGCTGATGGATCGCATCAAGCGGGCTTGGAATCGTTCCGAAGACGTAGACGACACCTTGAATTCAAGGGTGTCACCGGGCCGGGCAGAGAGGCGGTCAACATATCCCAGAAGCGGTATGTCTTTTGGTTGTTTCGCCATAGTGCCCGTCCTCTGAAATGGTTGCCATTCTATTACCCATTCGGTTTGCTATGGCAATGTGTCGGGGCACCGCATGTGTCTTGGGCGTTGACTGCGGCGCGAAAGTCGCGAATATTGTGTGAGACATAAGGATGCTAACGTGAACCGGATTAACCGCCTCACATGATCAGACCTTCACGGGATGGGACGTAATTTCAGTCTCGATCAACAGTACGCCGGACACGACCTTGTTTGGGTTGACATCACGCTAAGTGCAGTCGCAATAATAAATCAGACCGGGCCATCTGTCCGGGACCCAAAGGAAAACATCCCATGCATCTTGCCCGCTTTCCACGTGTCAAACTTGGCCATTTCCCGACACCACTGGAAAAACTCGACAATCTGACCAAAGCGCTCGGCGGACCTGACATCTACATTAAGCGCGACGATTGCACCGGGCTTGCCACGGGCGGAAATAAGACCCGCAAGCTAGAGTTTCTGGTGGCCGATGCGATGGCAAAAGGAGCCGATGCGCTTGTAACGCAGGGGGCGACCCAGTCCAATCACGTCCGCCAGACGGCGGCGGCGGCGCGCAAGGTTGGGATGACCTGTCACGCGCTGCTCGAACGCCGGGTCGAGAACGCCGGGGACAACTATGAGACCACGGGAAACGTCCTATTGGATGATATGCTCCGCTTGGAATATGCGTTTCGGCCCAACGGATCGGATATGAATACTGAGGCGATGGCGCTAGCAGACAGCCTGCGTGAAAAGGGCAAAAAGCCCTATTTCATTCCCGGCGGTGGCTCTAACCCTGTTGGCGCTTTGGGCTATGCTCAGGCGGCAGCCGAACTTGTCTATCAAGCCGACACGATTGGGCTGAAGATCGACAAGATCGTGCATGCGACCGGCAGTGCTGGAACGCAGGCGGGCCTTCTGGCGGGATTGCATGCTATCAGCGCACCCATCGATGTCATCGGGATTTCGGTCCGCGCCAAACGCGAGGCCCAAATTGCAAATGTGCACAGGCTGGCCGTGGCCACCGCTGACCTGATTGGCGTCAAAGCAGAGCTGCCCGTTGAGATGGTTGAAGCCTATGATGAATACGTGGGGCCGGGCTACGGTCAGCCGACGGATAGCATGGTCGATGCGATCTCGCTTCTGGCTGCTGAAGAGGCGATTATCCTTGATCCGGTTTACTCGGGCAAGGGCATGGCCGGTATGATCGGATTAATCCAGCAAGGCGTGCTGAAAAAGGGTGAAACGGTGGTGTTCATTCACACTGGTGGGTCGGCGGCACTTTTCGCATATGAGCACCTCTTTTCAAAACAGCGACGCGGATGACAAAGACCGCCCCCCTCGCCAGTATTCGACGTGAGGCAAGGGCTCCGCTGGTGCTAGTTCATGGCTATCTGGGAGGTGCTGCCCAGTGGGAGGCACAGCTGGACGCGCTGAGCCCCTACCTTGACGTCATTACCCCGGAATTGACCGGTTACGGGAGCAGCTGGGCGCGTGATGGACAGGATAGCATTGCAGGATTTGCCCAGCAGGTTCTGGCGGATCTGACTGAACAAGACATCGGCCGGTTTCATCTTCTGGGGCATTCTATGGGCGGTATGATCGTGCAGCAGATGGTGTCTATGGCCCCTGAGCGGGTCGACCGGTTGATCTGTTACGGCACTGGGCCACGGGGTATCTTGCCCGATCGGTTTGAAACGATAGAGGTGTCGCGTGCCCGTGTCCGCGCCGAGGGCGTGCCAGACACAGCACAGCGCATCGCGGCGACCTGGTTCGCCCAAGGCGATCAGGCCGCAGGCTATCCGATGTGTGTCCAGCTTGGCGAAAAGGTCAGCGAACAGACCGCACTTGGCGGGCTGACTGCGATGGAAAACTGGGATGGCCGGGCAGCCTTGGCGCACATCACGCAAAAGACGCTGGTAATCTGGGGGGATCGTGACCGATCCTACGGTTGGGCACAGCCCCAAGCGCTTTGGCGTGGCATCCCGGACAGCAGCCTATGCGTTCTACCCAGCTGTGCGCATGCCGCCCACCTTGAGGAACCCGCGCTGTTCAATCAGATCGTGGCGCGGTTCCTGAAAGAAGCCTACTGAGCGCTGAGTGACTTTTTTAAGACGCTTCGGTCAGCGCTTTTCCATCGGCTGAAAACCATCCCTTTCCCGGCACGGCAGCCAGCAATTCTGTTGTGTAGGGATGCTGCGGATTGGCGAAAAGCTCAGCCGTTGGTCCGATCTCTACCATCTCACCACTTTGCATCACTGCAATCCTGTCGCAGACCTGCGCTGCAACGCGCAGATCGTGGGTGATAAAGATCATCGACAGGTTCATGCGGTCGCGGATTTCGTCCAGAAGATCGAGGATTTGCGCCTGTATGGAAACGTCCAGCGCCGATACCGGCTCATCCGCGACCAAAATCTCCGGTTCTAGCGCAAGTGCCCGGGCAATGCCGATGCGTTGCCGCTGACCACCTGAAAACTCATGCGGGAAGCGGTCGTAAGCCCGGCCGTCTAACCCGACGATCCGTAGCAACTCCAGCGCTTTTTCGCGGGCCTCGCTGCGGCTGGCACCATACATCTCGGGCCCTTGCGCGATAATCCGCCCGACCTTTGAGCGGGGATTGAGCGAGGCAAAGGGGTCCTGAAATACCATCTGAATTTTGGCACGATGCGGGCGCATAGCGGCTCGGCCCAAGGGGCGCAAATCGGTGTCACCCAAAAGGATTTCCCCGGCCTCTGCATCGTTTAGACGGACAATGCATCGCGCGACCGTGGATTTTCCTGACCCAGATTCGCCGACGATCCCAAGCGTTTCGCCCCGGGTCAGATCAAGCGTCACTTCCTTGGCCGCGTGAACCACGCGCACCTTGCCGCCAAATAGCCCACCGCCGCCACGATAGGTCTTGGTCAGCGCATTAACGCGTAGAACCTTTTCTTCGGCGCGGGGCCGCGCGGCCCGTGGGATCAGTGACGGCACCGCCGCCATGAGGGCTTGGGTATATGGGTGGCTCGGTCTACGCAGGACTTCTTCGGTCGGGCCGGTTTCGACCACGAGCCCATTCTGCATCACGGCCACACGGTCAGCAATATCAGCGACGACCCCGAAATCGTGGGTGATGAAGACAACGCCTGTACCGTGGGTTTCCTGCATCTGCTTGATCAACCGCAGGACCTGCGCCTGCGTGGTCACGTCGAGCGCTGTGGTCGGTTCATCCGCGATCAGGATTTTAGGGTCAAGTGCTAAGGCCATTGCGATCATTGCGCGCTGGCGTTGCCCACCCGACAACTGGTGCGGATAGGCGCCAAGGGCTTGTTCGGGGTCTGGCAGTTGCACGTCCTGCAACAGTTTAAGTGCCCGGCTGCGACGTTCATGGCCAGGCATTTTTTCGTGGAAACGGAAGACTTCGTCGATCTGCCCGCCAATGGTCATAACAGGGTTCAAGGCGGTCATCGGCTCTTGAAAGATCATCGAAATTTCAGACCCACGGATTTGCCGCAGACGGGCCTCGCTGGCGGCGGCAAGGTCTTCGCCCTGAAAGTTGACCTGACCCTTGGCGATGTGCACATGCGGTTTTGGCAGCAGACCCATGATGGCGCGGGCTGTCAGGGATTTGCCTGATCCGGACTCGCCTACCACGCAAAGGATTTCGTTGGCGTCCAGATGCAGGTTCGCAGACTCAACCGCGTATTGCCGCTGACCCCCGGCGGGCAGGCCGACGTGCAAGTCTTTGATGTCAAGAAGGCGGGTCATGATCTATCCCTCAGGCGGGGGTTTAAGGCGTCGTTCAAGCCTTCTCCCACAAGGTTGATGGCCAACACCGTCAGCAAGATGGCGATACCCGGGAAGGTGCACACCCACCAGGCTGAGCGTAGCAATGTCCGTCCGGCACCGATCTGGAATCCCCAGCTCATGATGTTTGGATCACCCAGACCAAGGAAAGCCAACCCACTTTCGATTAAGATCGCAGTGGCAACCATAAGAGAGCCGATCACGATGATCGGAGACAAGCAGTTGGGCAGGATTTCCCCCAGCATGATGCGCACGTCGCCCATGCCAAGCGTATGGCAGGCTAGTACAAATTCGCGGTTTCTAAGGCTCAGAAACTCTCCGCGCACCAAACGTGCGACGGCTGGCCATGAGACGACAGCAATCGCGATGACGATACTTTCGATTGAGGGCTTCATGATCGCGACCAGCAAGATCGCGAACAGGAAGGAAGGGATCGTCTGGAACATCTCGGTCGTGCGCATCAACAGGTTGTCGACGATGCCGCCGTAATAGCCCGCAAGGGCGCCCATGATGACACCGATGAACACGGCCACCAGCGTGGCTAGCAAGCCGATCAGCAAAGACGTCTTAGCTCCGTGCGCAATCCCAGCCGCAACGTCCCGGCCAAGTGAGTCGCTGCCCAAAAGGAATCCGTTCTCGCCCGGCGGTGACATGGATTGACCTGCCAAGCTAAAGGGATCGGCCGGAAAAAAGAGCGGCGCCGAGATCGCCATCAGGAAAATAAGGATCAAGATGATCATCCCCATGACGGCCGAGCGGTTGCGGGCGAAAAGTCTCCAAAATGCCATGGGTCAGGCCATCTCAATGCGGGGGTCGAGGGTGGAATAGATAATGTCCACGACCAGATTGACTGCCACGACGAGTACGGCGGACAGCAGGAAAATACCCAAAAGCAGGTTCAGATCACGGGCGAAAAGCGCCTCAAACGCGAGCATCCCAAGACCGGGCCATGCAAAGACCGATTCCACGATCACCGAGCCTCCGATCAGTGCGCCCACCTGCACGCCCGCCATGGTGACGACCGGCAACAGCGCGTTGCGCAAGACGTGAACAAAGACGATGCGCCGCTCTGTCAGGCCTTTAGCGCGGGCTGTGGTGACATAGTCTTGTCCCGCCTGTTCCAGCATCGAAGCACGCATCAACCGCGTGTATAGGGCAAGATAAAACAGCGACAGCGTAATGGTCGGCAGGACGAGGTGATGGGCGATGTCCACGACCCTGTCCCAGCCTTCATAGAACATTGCGAAATCCTCCATGCCTGACGTTGGGAACCACCCAAGGTTCAACGAGAACACGACGATCAGCATTAACCCGACCCAGAACAGGGGGGTCGCGTAGGTGATCAGCGCGAAGATCGAGATCGCAGTGTCCCGCCAGGTGTTCAGGCCAGAGGCCGCAACGAGGCCAAGAACGATACCCAACCCGACGGCCAGAAAGATTGTTGACGTCATCAAAAGTAAAGTCGGAATGAAGCGGTCAAACACAAGTTGGCTGACCGGCATATCGTGGCGGAAGGAATAACCGAGATCGAGGGTCACAACATTCTTGAGGTAGACGCCCAGCTGCACGATCAACGGCTTATCCAGACCGAACTTTTCGCGCAACTCAGCCATATACTCTGGCGTTGCAGAACCCGCCTCGCCGGCGAGCACATCAACCGCGTCGCCTTCGGCCAGTTGTAACAGGAAAAAGTTGAGCACAACGATGGCAAGAACAATTGGAACAGCCTGAATGAGACGCTTCAGCACATATCTTGCGCGACGCTTTGAACCCTCCATGACGTGTTGACCCCTTTAATAGTTGGCACCGGCCAGTTTCTGACCGGTGCCTTTTTCAGACTGCGTTTTGAAGTGACAGTGTCACTCGGTGATCGAGGCGTTCTCGAACGGGCCGTAAGCCCCCATCGCAGATGTCGCATGGTCTGCCAGCTTGTCGTTGTAGACAGTCAGGAATTCCATCTCGAACAGGTTTGCCACTGGCATGTCGGTTGCCAAGATCTCTTGGATCTCGCCATAGATTTCTGCCCTTTTTGTAGCGTCGGGTTCTTGCGCACCAGCAGCCAGCAGTGCGTCAAGCTCTGGGTTGGAATACCGCGATGAGTTCACAAAGTGTGTGCCCTGACGGATCTGGTCCGTGCCATAGTGACGGTGAACTCCCAGCACCGGATCGGGCAGCTGGTAGAAGTAGTTCACGTTCATCTCGAAGTCGTATTCAGCGTAGATACGGTTCAGCCAAGTGGGCACGTCTTCGTAACGTAGCTCAACTTCGATCCCTAGCGGTTTCATCGCCTGCTTCATGTACTCACCAGCCCGGCGCCAGTCTTCGCCGTAAGGGATCAGGTCAAGCGTGATACTTGCGCGAACGCCGTCAGCATCTGGCATGATCCCGGCATCGTCGAGTTCTTTGATCGCCGCTTCCAAGTCACCTGTCGCAGGATAGTTCGGCAATCCGGACCTATAGAGACCGACCTTGTCAAAGTTCGAAGACAGTGCCGAAGTGGCGGGTTTCCCGTAACCAAACCAGATGTTGTCGATCAGGAACTGACGGTCCATGACCAGTGACACCGCCCGACGCATGGCTGGATTGTCAAAGGGTGGTTTGGTGGTGTTGAACTCGATCAACGCCATCGGGTTGATCATCGCATAACCATCAGTCGTGACCGAAAAGCCGTCCATTTCGCGCAAACGGACTGCGTCAATGTTGGGGATAGCACCGTAGGCACCGTACATCACTTCGCCGTTTTCCATGGCAGCAGTACGTGTCGAGGCATCCGGTATGAAACGTCCGACGATGCGATCAAGCAGCGGCAGCCCAGGCTTCCAGTAGTTTTCGTTCTTATCAAGACGGATGTACTGGCCCTTTCTCCATTCTACGAATCTGAAAGGTCCGGTTCCAACTGGATTTGTGGCCAGATCAGAATTGCGCGGATCCTGTCCTTCCAAAAGATGCTTTGGCACCATTGGGCTTTCATAGACCGACAGCGCCCGCAGCATGTAAGGAGCCGGATTTTCAAGATTGAATACGGCGGTATAATCGTCCGGAGTATCGATTGATGTCACTTCGCGGAATGAATTTGGCCCACGTGGGTGCACCTGCTTTAGAACATCCATGACGGTAAAGGCAACGTCAGCCGACGTGAAAGGTGCGCCATCGTGCCAAACGACACCTTGACGCAGCTTGAATGTGACGGTCTTGCCGTCTTCGCTGACCTCATAGCTTTCGGCGAGGGATGGCACGATCTGCAGATCGGTGTCGTAGTCAAACAGACCATCATATATCTTTGGAGCAACGAGACCGATGGGCCCTGAGGTTGACAGAAATGACGCCAGTGAAGGCGGTTCTGGCTGTACCAGATAAACGAGATTTCCGCCAGAGTTCTGGGCAATTGCGGTAATGGGCGAGAGGGCGAGCCCAATCGCCCAGGTCGCGCCCATGAGTAGAGCCTTAAAATTCATTCATTTTACTCCCTGTTTGCATTCGTCCTTGAGTCGGTATCGAATTGCTTTTCTACCGTCAAACGAGTCTGGTATGGTCCCGACGTCATTGACCTTTTTCGACGGTTTAGAATCAACCGAAAGGTTAACACTCGGATAATATTGCAGCAATGTTTGGCTAATTGCCACTTTTTTAGCCAAAATCGCGATGTCTGTAGGTAAAAGCGCCCTTCCACGAGTCTGAAGCCAGCGCAATTGGGTCTTATTAGCGTGATACAGAAAGACAATGTTCGTCGCGCTTCATGCGACGGCCGGCTTTTGCACTTTACCTCCTCCATCAAAAACCCGCGTAGCGCTCTTTGCTGACAGCGGAGAGCCTGCGCAATTCCGCAACGGAGCTTATTCTGGAAGATAGGCGCAGCTTTAACTCTCAGGCATGGTGGCTTGGGGTCTTTCTGGGCCTTGCAATCATGCTTGTGGTTCTGGCGATTAATTTTGTCGGTGGCGGGCTCAGGTATGCGCCGGACGTGCGTGAAGCGGATGCCTGATCAGGCGGTGTCAATCAGGTTCTTCGCCATCATCATATGGACTCCCTTTTCGTGATTGACCGTCTGGGTGATGCGCAAATCCCCAGCGAGGCTGCACAGCATATAAGCGTCCTCGCGGCTTATACCCGCCTGCTGAGATACCAGTTTGATCATGTCGCGCAGTGCCATCTCAACGCAGCGATCAAGGTCAGGGGCCATGCCCATCGTGATGTAATGCGTCGGGGTTTCAGCCTGAGGGTAAGTCAGGTCGCAATCTTTCAAGACCGTTAGACGAAAGCGTCCCTGAAGTGCGGTTTCAATGGCCGTGACGCAAACCTCGCCATCGCCTTGGACGCCGTGGCCGTCGCCGCAAGAAAACAGCGCGCCTTCGGCAAACACGGGCAGATAAAGCGTCGTGCCCGCCACCAGTTCCTTATTGTCGATGTTGCCGCCATTTACCCGTGGCTCAATCGTCGAAATCCGCCCCCAAGCGGGCGGCGGGGCAACGCCCATGACACCAAAGAATGGGTTCAAGTCCAGCTCAAGCCCCCAAGGCAGCGTGCCAACCCCGCGGTCTGCATCAAGCGGAATGATGGTGTGATGCGGTTCAGGAAAATCCTGGGGTAGGGTGCCCGCAAGAGGTCGGATAAGGTTGAAGCCCCAGTCCTGACGTAACGCAACGTCCAGAATATCGACCTGCAGTACGTCGCCGGGCATCGCACCCGCAATGGCAACCGGTCCGGTCAGAAGATGCCCTGGAATGGTAGGCACACCTGCTGCATGCATTTCCAGTAGTTCAGGGGGCACATGAAATCCAGCGCCTGGCAGGTTTTGAGGCCCGCCAGAGATGCTATCGATTGTGATCTTGTCGCCACTTTCGATTGTGAGTGTTGGCGGAAGTGCTGCGTCGAAAAAGCCCCAGTGGCAGGTCTCGGTCGATGCTTTTAGAACCACACTCATCGCGTTGTCAGTCTTTGATCTGCAAGTCGTTCTTTGCTCAGCATTTTGAGGCCCCTCCACATCGTAAACATGTCCAATCACTTTGAGTGGTTCAGCCATTCATGTGAAGCGCTGACCTTTCCGGCAAGAAAGGCTTAGCACAGGCACCGCGACGAACCAAAGATTTAACATATTCCGGCACCCGCTTGACCAATCGGCCCCAGGCCACCCAACCCCGGGAGAACTCGCGAGCTACTGTCAGAAGAAACTTGGTTGAGCAGGGCATGGAGGTTGGCAAGAGTTTATAAGCTCCCGAACTATTGTCGGTGAGAGACTAATTCTCACTTTACGAATACAAAAAATCACGAATGGGTGGTGTGGCGACAGGGTGCAAACCGCTGCTACCCCACCACAAATAGTCCGATCACATTTGTGGATGTCACATCAATTATTACTGTGTTGTGAGAAAAATTCGAATCGTTTTCAATAAGTTACTGATTCTAGACAAAATTCAGCCCTATATTTATTGCATTTATTGCGTTTATTGCATATATTACATGTAAGAATATGGGGAATTAATGATGGCATTGCTTCAAGCATCAATATTTGGAGATCGCTTACCCACTCAGGTTGAGCAAGACGACGCAACGCGACTAAAGCGCATTATGGACATAACGCGTGGGCGTGGCGGTGGGTACAGATTTTGTTTTTCTGCTCTAGATACCAAAGAGCCACAAGAAGTTCATATTGATGTTGCCCTAGGTGACGCACTTCGAGCTTTTCTCGAAATTGTGTCAAGGGGGCAGTCAGTGCAAATAGTGCCTATTGAAGCGGAGCTTTCGACTAAGCAGGCTGCGGCAATACTTAATGTCAGTAGACCATTCTTGATCAAGCTCTTGGAAGCTCAGGAAATTGCTTACCGTCTGGTTGGGCGGCACAGGCGAGTAAAAGCTGCTGACCTATTTGAATACAAACAGAAACAAGATTCCTCTCGAAATGAAATTCTTTGCCAGATGCTCGCTGATGACGAACAGGAAGATCAGATTTGAGCAACCCTTACTCCGTCGTTCTAGATGCGGACGTACTAGCGAAAGGACTGCATAGAAACATTCTGCTAAATCTAGCTGCTGCAGAGTGTTTTAAACCAATTTGGTCCGACACAATTTTAACGGAAACTGAAACTGAAACTGAAACAGCGATAGCAAAGCTTGGCGGTGATGGGTCGAAACGACGTGGTCAACTTGAGCGCGCATTTCCAAGTGCTATGGCAGAAAGTGGATACATCCATTTAGTGAGAAAAATTCAGCTAGTAGACGAAAATGACCGTCACGTAGTTGCTGTTGCATTGCAGGAAAGTGCTGACGCGATCTGTTCTGACAACAAGCGCGATTTCGGACTCAGTACCGTAGACGTTTTCACGTCCGATGAGTTCATAACGAACACCATTGATCTCGCTACCGTCCAATCCCTTGAGGCTCTTGCGCAAATGAGACGCTCAATGACAAGCGTGTCGGATGGCTCTGAGTTTCTAGAACTGATGAAATCTCGTGGCCTAAACGAGGCGGGGGATTACCTATCGAAATATTCCGACAGGCTTTAGACTTAAAAATCGTAGAGGTGGGTGTGAAGGTGGACATGAAATGTTCAAATTCGCGTAACTATTTGATATTAAATAATAAATTATGGAGAATTGGTGCCCAGAAGAGGACTCGAACCTCCACGTCCATACGGACACTAGCACCTGAAGCTAGCGCGTCTACCATTCCGCCACCTGGGCAGGTGTCGTGACGTCGCGATGTAAAGGCAGGCGTTTAAACTGTCAACGGGATTCGTCTCTAATTCCTGCGACGCGATAGCGGGTTGTCCATATCGGTCCGGAAAGATATTGAAGACAAGAGATTCAGACGCGGAGAAGACCCATGTCAAAACTAGTCACTATATACGGCGGTTCAGGTTTCGTCGGGCGCTACATTGCCAGACGTATGGCAAAGGAAGGGTGGCGTGTGCGTGTGGCAGTACGGCGTCCAAATGAAGCGATGCACGTGAAACCCTATGGAGTCGTCGGGCAGGTCGAACCGGTGTTCTGCAATATTCGTGATGACGCTTCTGTTCGGCTTGTGATGAAGGGCGCAGATGCAGTTGTAAATTGTGTTGGCATTCTGAATGAACTTGGCCGCAACAAATTTGACGCAGTTCAGCACGAAGGTGCAGAGCGTATCGCCCGTATCGCTGCCGAAGAAGGTGTTGAGGCGCTGGTGCATCTGTCAGCCATTGGCGCGGACAAAGAAAGCGACAGTGACTACAGTAAATCCAAGGCGCTGGGCGAAGAGGGTGTTTTGCAATACTTCCCTAACGCAATGATCTTGCGTCCGTCCGTCATTTTTGGTCAAGAGGATCAGTTCTTTAACCGTTTCGCCGCAATGACACGCTTTGGGCCTGTTCTGCCGCTTATCGGTGGAAATACAAAGTTTCAGCCGGTTTATGTTGACGATGTTGCACAGGCGGCCGTCAAAGGTGTTCTGGGCGAGGTGGAACCGGGCGTTTACGAACTTGGTGGTCCCGATGTGAATACGCTGCATGCGCTGATTGATCAAATGCTGGGGGTTATTCACCGTCGTCGCCTTGTGATCAACAAACCCTTCTTCGTCGGGACAATCATAGCAACTGTGTTTGACGCAATTCAGGGCGTTACGCTTGGCTTGATATCAAACGGTATCCTTACCCGCGACCAATTGAAGAATCTTCGCAGGGACAATGTTGTCTCTGAAGGGTCCAAAGGCTTTTCCGATCTCGGCATCCAGCCAACAGCGTTAGAGGCTGTGCTACCAGATTACTTGTGGCGGTTCCGCCCGTCTGGCCAGTATGAAGCGATCAAGGAGTCAGCAAAGAATTTGCGGACCTAGCTGTAAGCGATTCCCAGCAAGATCAGACCTAGCGCAACGCGGTAAATCACGTAGGGCGTAAAGCTGACGCTGCGCAACAATCGCATCATCAGGGATAGCGCGAAAAGCGCAGAGATAAACGCGAAGACAGCTGCAATGGCACCATCGCGTGCCATTGCAGCGTCGGCGTTCGCTACAACTTCGGCACCCAAAAGCACGCCAGATGCGATAATCGTCGGTATAGACATAAGCATCGCTAGTTTCGCGGCGTGTTCGCGCCCGTATCCCAAAGCACGGGCACCTGTGATTGTCGCGCCAGATCGTGACGTACCCGGGATAAGTGCAATAGCCTGCCATAACCCCATTATGATGGCGTCTTTGAGGGACCATTCCTGAGATGTTTTCCCGGATGGGCTACGTTGATCGACCCAGTAAAGAACTAGGCCGAAACCCAACATTGTCCAACCTATGACCGTGACAGAGCGCATGGCATCCGAAAGCCCGGTTAGCTTCAATATCAAGCCAAACAGAATTACAGGTAATGTTGCGATAACTAGCAAGAAGGCTAGTTGAGCGCCGGGCGTATCCACTTTGCCGCGCATCAGTCCGGGAATTCCCGAAAACCCCATCACTACGTCGCGCCAAAAATAAATCACGACGGCTGCAAGCGTTCCAACATGTACCGCGACATCGATTGTTTGTCCCTGATCCTGCAATCCAGTCAGTTTAGGTAGCAAAATAAGATGGCCGGAGGAAGAAACAGGTAAAAACTCGGTAATTCCCTGAATAACAGCCACCAAAAAGAGATGGAACAAAGACATGCGTGCGCCTCAATTGATTCGAGCCTCAACCTAACCAAAGGTTCTTGAATAGGAAGGGTGTTTTTATGTCAGCTACTATTCCCTAAATACAAAAGATACAGTGCTGATTTGCGCAAGAATCAGCCATGAGAGCGAAAATTTCCAAAATATGAGCAAGAAAACATTTATATAGGTCAGTAATAATGACTTTTATTTATTTTACTCAGCCGCTAAAAGGGCCGAGTCAGCGTTTCGCGGGGATTGTGATGACCAAAAATCAGATGCTTAAATTTGTCGATGTGGAGCGGGATATGCCTGCTAAACGTGACGCTGGTCTCAGGAACAAAGATTTTCACGAGATTTACGCAGAATTTGCAGATGCAAAAGCACAGGAACAAGCAAGCCGGTGCAGCCAGTGCGGTGTGCCTTATTGCCAAAGTCATTGTCCGCTACACAACAATATACCCGATTGGCTGCGGTTGACCGCCGAAGGCCGGTTGCAGGAAGCGTATGAAATTAGCCAGGCAACGAATACCTTCCCGGAAATCTGTGGTCGCATCTGCCCACAAGACCGGCTTTGTGAGGGAAATTGCGTTATTGAGCAATCCGGCCACGGGACTGTAACGATTGGTGCCGTTGAAAAATATATTACAGATACGGCGTGGGAAAAGGGTTGGGTAAAGCCGATCGTTCCCGCGCAGGAATACGATCAAAGCGTTGGTATCATCGGCGCGGGTCCCGGTGGTCTTGCTGCGGCGGATCATCTGCGCCGCCAAGGTGTGCAGGTCACGGTTTATGACCGCTATGATCGCGCAGGCGGGCTGCTGACCTATGGAATCCCAAGCTTCAAACTGGAAAAACCCGTTGTCATGCAACGCATTGAGCAACTGGAACAAGCGGGCGTTGAATTTGTACTGAATACCACAGTTGGCGAAGACATCTCATTCGACGCGATCCGGGGCAAACATGACGCGGTTCTGATCGCGACAGGCGTCTATAAAACAAGAGATTTGCAAGCCCCGGGGAGCGGTGCTGAAGGCCTCGTAAATGCGATCGATTACTTGACGGCAAGCAACAAAGTCAGTTTTGGCGATGATGTCCCAGAATTTGAAAGCGGCGAGTTGAATGCAGCCGGTAAGCGGGTTGTTGTTATCGGTGGCGGAGACACTGCGATGGATTGCGTACGCACCGCAGTTCGCCAAGGCGCGACCAGTGTTAAATGTCTGTACCGTCGCGACCGCGCGAATATGCCGGGATCACAACGCGAAGTTAAGAATGCAGAAGAAGAAGGCGTTGAATTCGTCTGGCTATCAGCACCCAAAGGATTCACTGGCGATCCGGTGGACGGCGTGATGATACAGAAAATGCGCCTTGGCGCGCCCGATGCAACCGGACGGCAAAGCCCCGAGTTGATCGAGGGTGAAGATTATATCGAGAAAGCTGATCTTGTGATCAAGGCACTGGGGTTTGAACCAGAAGACCTGCCTAAACTCTGGAACGAAGAGGCGCTGACGGTTACCCGTTGGGGTACCATCCGGGCTGATTTTCGCACTCACTCAACGGAGCTGCCCGGTGTCTACGCAGTGGGCGATATCGTACGTGGCGCGAGTCTTGTCGTCTGGGCAATTCGCGATGGATGCGAAGCCGCAGACAGTATTTTGAATTTTCTGGCACAGCCAGCGCAAGTAGCGGCGGAATAGGGTCGATATGCAGGGTCATTGTCTTTGTGGTGCGGTTCGCCTTTCCTTTGAGCCCAAACAACCAGAGTTACACGCCTGTCACTGTGAAATGTGCCGGCGTTGGACCGGATCGGCGTTTGTTGAGATTGATGCCAAACCTGGAAGCCTGACGTATGAGGGGCCGGTCAAATCTTTTGCTTCTTCTGATTGGGCAGAACGTGCGTGGTGTGACACCTGCGGCTCAACGCTTTGGTACCGTCTGACGCTACCTGGACACGACCACTATTCCATCGCAGCTGGTTTGGTTGATGACGCTGGTGGCTTGGAGCTGACGAAAGAGATTTACATCGACGTAAAACCGGCTGGCTATTCCTTTGCCGGGGAACACGAACTGAAAACCAAGGCGGAAGTAGAGGCAATGTTCGCCTCCTTCCCGGAAGGAGCCAAAGAATGACCAAATATGATGCAAGCTGGGTCGCTGCCGAAGAAGAGAAAAGAGCCTATCTAGCGGAAAACGGGCTCTATAACCCAACCGAGGAGCATTCATCCTGCGGTGTAGGTCTGGTGGTTTCTGTTGACGGTAAACCCAGTCGCGGTGTGGTTGACGCAGGTATTGCCGCCCTTCGTGCAATCTGGCACCGGGGTGCTGTCGACGCTGACGGAAAAACCGGCGACGGCGCTGGCATCCATGTTCAAATTCCGGTTCCGTTTTTCTATGACCAGATCAAACGCACGGGGCACGAGCCGCGTCAGGAAGAACTGGTTGCTGTCGGGCAGGTTTTTTTGCCGCGCACAGATTTTGGCGCACAGGAAAAATGCCGCACAATTGTTGAGACCGAAGTTTTGCGTTTGGGCTATTCTATCTACGGCTGGCGGCACGTTCCGGTCGATGTGACCTGCCTTGGTGAAAAAGCAAACGCGACCCGACCAGAAATTGAACAAATCCTGATTTCCAATTCAAAGGGTGTCGACGAAGACACCTACGAACGTGAACTCTACGTAATTCGCCGCCGGATTGAAAAGGCGGCAATCGCTGCTCAGGTCTCTGGCCTATACATAGCATCTCTAAGCTGCCGGTCGATCATTTACAAAGGTATGATGCTGGCAGAGCAGGTTGCGGTTTTTTACCCTGATCTTATGGATCCAAGGTTCAAATCCGCCTTTGCAATCTATCACCAGCGTTATTCGACAAATACCTTCCCGCAGTGGTGGTTGGCTCAACCGTTCCGGATGCTTGCACACAACGGCGAGATCAACACGCTGAAGGGCAATATGAATTGGATGAAAAGCCATGAAATAAGGATGGCGAGTGCGTCTTTTGGTGATCGTGCAGAAGATATCAAGCCAATCGTTGCGCAAGGGGCATCGGATTCTGCAGCACTTGACGGTGTATTCGAGGTTTTGGTGCGCGCTGGACGATCTGCGCCAATGGCAAAAACAATGCTGATCCCGGAAAGCTGGTCCAAGCAGGCGGTGGAGTTACCGCAGCCATGGCGCGATATGTATTCCTATTGCAACTCTGTGATGGAGCCCTGGGATGGCCCAGCTGCTCTTGCCATGACAGACGGGCGCTGGGTATGCGCCGGGCTTGACCGGAATGGCCTGCGGCCAATGCGATACGTCGTAACGGGTGATGGGCTGCTGATTGCCGGATCTGAGGCCGGAATGGTGCCGATTGACGAAGCGACCGTTGTACACAAAGGCGCGCTGGGACCTGGACAAATGATCGCTGTCGATATGGCCGAAGGACGCCTGTATCGCGACAAAGAACTGAAGGACAAGCTTGCCTCGAACCAGCCGTTTGGTGAATGGGTTGGCAAGATCGTCGATATGGAAGAAACGCTCTCTCAGATCACCGAAACATCGGTTTTCAGTGGTCCAGAGTTGCGTAAACGCCAGATTGCAGCGGGCTACAGCATTGAAGAGCTGGAACAAATTCTGGCACCAATGGCTGAGGATGGCAAAGAAGCGCTGGCGAGCATGGGGGATGACACACCCTCGGCTGTTCTGAGCAAGAAGTATCGCCCTTTGAGCCACTTCTTTCGCCAGAACTTTAGTCAGGTCACGAACCCGCCGATTGACAGTTTGCGCGAATTCCGGGTGATGAGCCTTAAGACAAGGTTTGGCAACCTCAAGAACGTGCTGGACGAAGACAGCAGTCAGACGGAAATTTTGGTTTTGGAAAGCCCATTTGTTGGGAACGCGCAGTTCGAGCTCATGAAGGGCGAATTCAACGCTGCAATGACCGAAATTGATTGCACCTTCCCGGCCGGGCAGGATTCCGACGCTTTGCGGCGAGCGCTGGAAAACATACGCGCAGAGGCTGAAGATGCCGTACGTTCGGGTGCCGGGCACATCGTGCTGACAGATCAGCATCAGAGTGAAGACCGCGTTGCCATGCCAATGATCCTGGCAACAAGTGCTGTGCATAGCTGGCTGACACGCAAAGGTTTGCGCACGTTTACGTCCATCAATGTGCGCTCAGCCGAATGTATTGACGCGCATTATTTCGCGGTTCTGATTGGTTGTGGTGCGACAACGGTAAACGCTTATCTGGCCGAGGATTCGCTGGCTGACCGTATAGAGCGCGGCCTTTTGGAAGGAACCCTGACAGAAGCTGTGGCACGCTACCGCGCCGCGATTGATCAGGGGCTTCTAAAGATCATGGCAAAGATGGGGATTTCGGTGATTTCCAGCTATCGTGGCGGTCTTAATTTTGAGGCAGTCGGTCTGTCGCGCGCAATGTGTGCCGAGTATTTCCCGGGCATGATTAGCCGAATTTCAGGCATTGGTGTCAGCGGGATCCAGAAAAAACTGACAGATGTGCATCAGCTTGGTTGGCTTGGGGGCAGTGATGTTCTGCCGATTGGTGGCTTTTACAAGGCGCGTCATTCCGGCGAAACACACGCGTGGGAAGCGCAGTCAATGCATATGCTGCAGGCGGCCTGTACGCGCGCGTCTTACGAGATGTGGAAGCAGTATTCTGCCAGGATGCGGAGCAACCCGCCAATTCACCTGCGTGACCTTCTGGATATTAAACCTTTGGGCAAACCTGTGCCGATTGAAGAGGTGGAAAGCATCACCTCGATCCGCAAACGGTTTGTGACACCGGGCATGTCGCTGGGCGCCCTGAGCCCAGAGGCACATAAGACACTGAACGTGGCAATGAACCGGATCGGAGCCAAGTCAGATAGCGGTGAGGGTGGTGAAGACCCGGCGCATTTTGTGCCGGAACCAAATGGTGACAACCCGTCCGCGAAAATTAAACAGGTCGCATCGGGCAGGTTTGGTGTGACGGCGGAATATCTGAACCAATGCGAAGAGTTGGAAATCAAGGTCGCACAGGGCGCTAAACCCGGCGAAGGCGGTCAGTTGCCCGGCATGAAGGTGACTGACCTGATAGCGCGGTTGCGGCATTCGACCAAGGGGGTGACGCTGATCTCCCCTCCGCCGCATCATGACATCTATTCAATCGAAGATCTTGCTCAGCTCATTTATGATCTGAAGCAAATTAATCCGCGCTGCAAAGTGACGGTAAAACTGGTGGCGTCTTCGGGCGTAGGTACCATTGCGGCCGGGGTGGCTAAGGCGAAGGCCGATATCATCCTGATCTCCGGCCACAATGGTGGTACAGGGGCGTCACCAGCGACATCTATTAAATATGCAGGCCTACCATGGGAAATGGGTCTGACCGAGGCGCATCAGGTGCTCAGCATGAACAACCTGCGCGAGCGGGTGACATTGCGTACCGATGGTGGGCTTCGCACAGGACGCGACATTGTAATGGCAGCAATGCTTGGGGCCGAAGAATACGGTATCGGCACCGCCGCGCTGATTGCGATGGGCTGTATTATGGTGCGCCAGTGTCAAAGCAACACCTGCCCCGTTGGGGTTTGCACCCAAGACGAAAACCTGCGGGCAAAATTTACCGGCAGTGCCGATAAAGTTGTGAACCTGATCACCTTCTACGCAACCGAGGTTCGGGAGCTATTGGCGAGCATTGGTGCACGGTCTATCGATGATGTGATCGGTCGGGCGGATTTGCTAACGCAGGTTTCACGTGGCTCTGCCCACCTTGATGATCTTGACCTGAACCCGTTGCTAATTACCGTCGATGGGGCGGATCAGATCACCTATGACCGGGACAAGCCTCGCAACGAGGTGCCGGACACGCTCGATTCCGAAATCGTGAAAGACGCGGCGCGGTTCCTGAACGACGGCGAAAAGATGCAACTATCCTATGCGGTGCAAAACACGCTGCGTTCCGTTGGAACGCGTGTCAGCAGCCATATCGTTTCGAAGTTCGGGATGCGTAACAGTTTGCAACCCGACCACCTTACAGTCAAATTAACCGGTTCTGCAGGTCAGGCACTGGGCGCATTTGCAGCTCCGGGCCTTAAGATCGAAGTGTCGGGCGACGCCAACGACTACGTTGGCAAGGGGCTTTCAGGTGGTATGATTGTCGTCCGTCCACCGATGGCGTCACCATTGGTTGCATCGGAGAACACGATCATCGGCAACACGGTGCTTTATGGTGCAACAGACGGGTATCTGTTTGCCGCAGGTCGTGCGGGTGAACGGTTTGCTGTGCGGAACTCTGGCGCAAAAGTTGTGATCGAAGGCTGCGGATCAAACGGCTGCGAATACATGACAGGCGGGGTTGCTGTGATCCTCGGGTCAATTGGCGCTAACTTTGGTGCGGGCATGACCGGCGGGATGGCCTATCTTTATGATCCTGATGGAAGCGTCGATGCGCTGATGAACGTGGAAACGCTTGTGACGTGTCCCGTGACAGTTGCCCATTGGGAGGCAGAACTGAAAGGCTTGATAGAACGCCACTACGAAGAAACAGGTAGCCGAAAGGCCGAAGACATTCTGCAACACTGGGATCTGGAGCGTGACAATTTCCTGCAGGTTTGCCCGAAGGAGATGCTAGTGCATCTGCCAGCCCCACTAGGTGTCGAAGTGGGTGCCGCACGCGCGTGAACTAAGCTCGTTTAAGGTTAGTGAGACATAACTCCCGGCAATGAATTTATTGCCGGGAGTTTTTTGTGAGCTTGCAGATTGGCACCGAAATCAAGCCTGCAGGTGCCAAATTTTTTCCTGACAATGCAAATTTGATCTTGATTTATTTTTAAAACAGGCTAATTACCTCGACATCTAATAACTTGATATAAAGATACTTTGCAAGAAGACACTTGAAATGCGGCGCAAAGCTGTAGCACATACGAAGGAGAATGAAATGAAAATGGAACGCATATCAGAAAATCCCGTAAACACGATCTTTCTGGAGCGGTGGTCACCAAGAGCGTATGACGCAACCCCGATGCCTGAACACGATTTATTAACGATACTAGAAGCCGCGCGATGGGCGCCGTCTGCGTTCAATGTACAACCTTGGCGATTTGTTTACGCACACCGAGGCGATGCACACTGGCAGCGTTTTCTGAGCTTGCTTGACGACTTCAACAGGAGTTGGGCCCAACATGCCTCTGCTTTGGTATTTGTTTTGTCTGATACTGTTATGCCCGGAGACGGGGACCGCGTGGCAAAAGTTTCCCGGACAAACAGTTTTGATGCGGGTGCTGCTTGGGCACAGCTCGCGCTCCAGACAACTTTGCTGGGTTATCAGGCGCACGCTATGGCAGGAATTAATTTTGAAGCGGTCAGAAAGGCGCTCTCAGCACCCAAACAATACAAAGTCGAAATTGCCGTAGCGGTTGGAACCCGCGCGGACCGGTCAAACTTGCCGATTGAATTGCAAGAACGTGAGCAACCCAGCCAACGGTTTTCTTTGGATGAAATAGCGTTTGCCGGATCGTTCCTAAAAGGAGAGGCGTGATCATAGCTCTTTTTGATCAGAACCTTCTACATTTTAAAACGGTTTTTCGCGAACGCTTGATGCGGCACGTTCAAGGGGCAAACTGAAAAAACGGGTAGTAAAAAAATGATACCCTTCAAAGCAACTTTTCCATATGCACGCGAAGATGCGCATCTTCGCCGTGATCAGGCAGCGCTTTGTGGGTTTCTCGGAATCCGAAATGTTTGTAGAGGCGCAACAGGTCCAGCATAATTTCCCCGGTGTGAAGTGTTAGTCGGGTTGCGCCTTCGTTCCTTGCCAAGGTTTCGATTTCTTTCAGCATCCATTTTCCGATGCCTTTACCTTGCCGCTCCGGACGTACCGCAATTTGGTTGATCGAGAGCAGGTCATCTTTGCGGGTTGCCGTAACAGCAGCGACAATTTCGTTTTTTTGAATGCCAACAAATACCGTCTCATTCGCGATGGCCTCTTTGAGCCAAGGGTAGGGTCCGGCTGTCGCGCTGTTTCGTAATTTTTGAACATATGTGGTGAAAGCGCTTTCCATGAGTTGATAGATTGCGTCATGTTCAGCAGCGCGAACGATTTTAAAGCTTAGCATTTCATATCTGCCTTTCAAAAAAACGGGTTACGCGATGCCTATACGTATTTCAATGTATTCTCGTTAGACGCCGATCTGGTTGGTAGCTTCTTTTGACGATTGCGTGTTTTTCGATAATGCCGCTAAGCTCGCAGAGTGAAACCTTACCAAACGGGAGACGTTGATGAGCCACGGATATGAAAGCGGTCGTTTGAACCTGCCCTTTGTTGGCATCTCAACTTTTGGGAAAAGCCCGTATCAGCCGGATTGGGATGCGATTGACGCTGACATCGCAATTCTAGGTGCACCGTATGATTTCGGGACACAGTGGCGACCCGGCGCGCGGTTTGGCCCACGCGCAATCCGCGAGGCATCGACCCTGTTTTCCTTTGGTCATGCGGGTGCCTATGACTTTGAGGATGATGAGACATACCTTGATGGTGTGCGCATGGTGGATCTGGGCGATGCAGATATCATCCATACCAATACAGAAAAAAGTCACGCGAATATCGAATACGGTGTGCGTAAAATTCTGGCGGCGGGCGCACTGCCTGTTGTGATGGGCGGTGATCATTCGATTAACATTCCATGTGTGAACGCCTTTTCCAATCATGGGCCGATCCACATTGTTCAGATTGATGCGCATCTTGATTTTGTCGATGAACGTCACGGCGTGCGGTTTGGGCACGGTAACCCCATGCGCCGTGCTGCGGAAAAGGATTATGTGACAGGGTTGTCGCAGGTCGGTATTCGCAACGTGTCATCAACAGCGAAAGAAGGATACGAAGACGCCCGTAAGATGGGATCAGACATTTTGTCTGTGCGCCAGTTTCGCAAGATGGGTGTCGAGGCCACGCTTGCACGTGTGCCCGAAGGTGTCGACTACTACCTGACAATTGATATCGACGGGTTTGACCCCTCTATCGCGCCGGGTACGGGCACACCCAGCCATGGCGGGTTCCTTTACTATGAAATGCTGGAGTTCATCGACGGGTTAACCAAACGTGGTCGTATCGTCGGCATTGATCTGGTCGAAGTTGCGCCCGATTATGACCACACCGGGACGACAGCGATACTCGCAGCGCAGGTTCTGTTGAATGCAATCGGGCGCATCATGCTGCGCTAGTCATCCGCGTTTTTTCAGCGTGCGAAAATCAAAGGCGGTTTCAAATTTTGTCGGGTCCTGCCCATCGCCAAATATTTTGTGTTTTTGAATTTTTTGGGTCCCTGTCACAGGCAGTTCATCGACAAACACGATCCAACCGGGTGATTTGTAGTAGGTAAGCCGTTCAAAGGCGTAGTCAAAGATATGTCGGGCCTGTTTTTCGGATTTGGCGCGGTCGTTCAGAACGATGCAGGCCATGACTTCTTCGTCACGCAGATCATCTTCGACCGCAATCACGGCAACTTGCGCGACATTCGCGTGATCCTGGAGGCAGGCTTCAACTTCGGCGGCGGCGATGTTTTCACCAGAGCGGCGGATTATGTTTTTCTGCCGGTCAACGAAGTAGACCATGCCGCTCTCGTCCTGTGTGACCGTGTCACCGGTATGAAACCAACCGCCACGCCATGCGTCTTCGGTTGCATCGGGGTGGTTTAAGTAGCCAGAGAACGCGCCACGCCGCGGCGTTTCTTTGGAGTGGCGCAACACCATTTCGCCGGGCTGGCCTCTTGGAACTTCAGCATCATTGCTGTCAACGACTTTCACGTCCAACCCCGGTCTCGGTCGCCCGATGGCGCGGGTATCTATCTGACGTGGCTCATGGCAATTGGCGAGAATGCGGCACATTTCTGTCATTCCCCAAACCTCTATCAGCGGGAACCCAAAGCGGTCTTCAAACGCGCCATGCAGGGTGGGTTCCACCCCGGCACCAACCGCCCATTTTACTGAATGGGTCTTGTCCCATTCGCCTTCTGGTTCATTCATCAGAACGGGAATAATAATGCCAAGATAATGGGCAACGGTGGCGTGCATTTTGGTTATTTCACGCCACCAGGCGGTTCGACGAAACCTTTCCGGAATAATCTGGCAACTGCCGGTGGACATCACCGCGAAGAACAACAGGATTGCGGCATTCACATGAAACAACGGGAGCGGGCAGTAAACACGCTCTGTTCCGGGTTCAAACGCAATTCTACCGCCACAGTTTGCGTACTCGTGACCCATCATCAACTCGTACTCATGACCCATAATGCAACCTTTGGGTCGACCGGTGGTTCCTGAAGTGTAGATCAAACTGGCTTCGGTCTGGGGGTGAGGTTCTGACTCATAAGGTGCTGGGCGGGGCGCCTTGGTAAAACCCTGACCAAGCAGGCTTATCTCAATTTCTCTGCCACTTTCTGTGATCGCTTCTTTTATCTGGCCAGCAAGCTCCGGTGCCGTCACGATAAGATCCGCATTGGAATCTTGCAAAAGATATGCGGTTTCAGAGGCGCGGTAATCCGGATTGATTGGCACCCATGAAATACCAAGCGTATTAAGCGCCAGTTTCAGCAACAACATTTCCGGTCGGTTTTCCAGAAGTACGGCGACCCTGTGCCCGTGGCCGTAGCCCGCCATGCGTAAACCGGTTACATAGGCTTCTACATGCCGCCCTGCCTGTGTGTAAGTCACCTCGTACCCACCAGAGTGGTAGGCGCGCTCCGGATCACGAGGCACCGCTAAAAACGGATTATCACCGTGTCGTTTAACCATTTCCCGGAAATAGCGGCCAATCGTTTCATCGGTTTTTTGGGTCATGATTTTCTTCTGACAGGGTGCGGAGTTTTCACCCCTGAGCGATATCTTACAGTGAATTTATTTGGTGTTCACCCTCAAGATCAATTCATTTTGCACGTTAGACAAGATCATTCCTGAGCCCGAAGAACCTGCGCAGGCCGCGCGGCAAGTGGTCGCCACGAGAAGATAAGCCCGGCCACAAGGGTCGCCAGAATTCCGCCAAGAATAACTGCTAGAGCAGAGACTGGTTCAAAGCTGTAATCTGTTTCCATCACAAAGCGCGTGACACCCCACCCGGCAAGTGCCCCGGCACCAACCGCAACGCCGCCCGCAGCGAACCCAAGAAGCGCCGAGCGAAGTGCGAAATTTGCAAGAATGGACCGGCGTGAAGCCCCCAAAGTCTTGAGGATCGCAGCCTCGTAAGTCCGTGCACGTTCGCCCGCAGTCGCGGCTCCAATCAGAACTATGCCCCCAGTGATCAGCGTGGCGAGCGCGCCATAAGTAACTGCAGCCGCGATGCCCTCTAAAACGTCGCTGACCCGTTGAACCGCGTCCCGTACCCGAATGGCAGTAACATTCGGATAAGTGTTTGCGAGGTCGCGCAAAATTACGCCCTCTGACGCCTGATCAGCATAGATTGTTGCAATATGTGTATGCGGAGCGCCTTGTAATGCAGCCGGGTTCATCGACAAAACAAAGCCAATCCCAGCGGTGGAAAAGTCAACTTCCCGGAGACTGGTAATGTCCGCAGTGATATCGCGGCCCAAGACGTTGATGGTCAGTGTATCACCAAGCCTCAGACCAAGTTCGTCAGCCTCTTCCGCCGCAAAGCTGATTTGGGGCGTGCCGTTGTAATCCGCTGGCCACCATTCACCTGCGGTAACAGTTGCCTTTTCGGGTGGTTCTGCAGAATAAGTTAAACCACGGTCTCCGTTTAAAACCCAGTGATCGCCCCCAACCTCGCGTGCTGGCAGCCCATTAATCTCTGTAATGACGCCGCGCAGCATTGGTGCGCTTTCAAAGTTCGAGACAGCGGGGTTCTCGAGCAAGCCATGACGGAGTTCGGCAAGCTGGTCGTTCTGAATATCGACAACGAAATAGGAAGGCGCAACATCTGGTAAATCGCGGGCGATGGCACTGCGCAGGTTCCAGTCGATCTGCCCGACAGCAGCGAGCACCGACAGTCCAAGCCCCAGCGACAGCACGACAGAAGTTGTCTCCCCTCCGGGCCCACCAACAGCACCAAGCGCCATTCGAAGAGTCGTGCGTCCACGAAGCGCCCGCATACGCGCCAGCCTTCGTGCAATTTGTCGCGTCAGGGCAGCCATTATGACGAGCGCCACAAAGGCCGCAAGAATGCCACCTAACGCCCACAGGGTCAGCTTGAACTGGCCCGAAAACGCAACCGCTGATCCAACGAGCAGGGCAAAGAACCCGGCCGTTACAAAAAGCCAGAGCGGACGAGGCCAGCCCGTCAACCGGCCTGATGCTTCGCGAAACAGGGCTGCAGCGCGCAGCTTTTCAACCCGTGCCAATGGCCAGAGTGTGAAGAGCGCGGCTGTCAAAAACCCATAAAGTGCGGCCTCTACTAAAGGCATTGGGTATACGCCAAAGGCGGTTGGGATTGGCAGGCGTGCGGAAATGATCGGAGCAAAAACCAGCGGGGCGATGACCCCAATCGCAAGGCCAATCAGAACACCCAGCAGTGTCAGTACACCAATCTGAATGAAGTACACCTGAAAGACCGTTCGGCTTTCTGCTCCCAGCGTCTTTAGCGTGGCGATCACGGCTGTTTTCTGATCAAGATACGCCCGAACGGCGGCGGAAACACCAACACCCCCGACCGCCAGACCGGACAGGCCGACAAGCACCAGAAAGGCTGAGAGACGTTCAACAAAACGGCTGATCCCCGGGGCTCCATTACGTCTGTCGTGCCACCGAAACCCTGACCCTTCAAGCGCACGGGCCGCTTCCGTGTTCAGCGTCGTAAGGTTGGTTTCGGGATCAAGCCTGAGTCGATATTCCGATTCAAACAACGTACCCGGTTGTAAAAGCCCAGATTGAGACAGGGACTCTGCCAGAACCAATGTGCGCGGTCCAAGCGTGAAACCTGCCGTGGTACTGTCAGGTTCGCGCGTAAGCTCTGCCATCAGAATATAGTCCTGCAGTCCAAGGCGAAACACGTCGCCAGGACGAACGGTAAGGCGGTCCATCAGAACCGGGTCCATGACGGCGCCAGGGATGCCATTCTTCCCGGCGAAGGCCTGTTCAAGCGGCATTTCGGGCGACAGTTCCACTGCGCCGTAAATCGGATAAAGATCGTCAACACCCTTGACCTGCGTCAGCCCGCGTTCGGTTGTTCCATTTCGTTCAACCACAGCCATAGAGCGGAAATCAACGATCTCTGAGACGTCCTCGGCAGCGCTTTGCATCCAGTCACGTTCCGCAGGGTTTGCAAACCGGTAAGTGAATTCAAGTGATACATCGCCGCCCAGCATCGCCGCACCCTCGCGTTCCAGGCCCGCCTCTATACTATCGCGCACTGTTCCGATCGCGGCAATTGCCCCAACGCCAAGCGCAAGGCAGGCCAGAAAAACCCGAAACCCTTTGATCCCGCCGCGTAGTTCACGCCGGGCGATACGCGCTGCCACAGAAAGGCTCATTCTGCGGCCTTCGCTGTATCAGAGGTGTCGATGACGCCGTCACGCAAACGAACAACCCGGTTACATCTGGCAGCAAGAGAGCGTGAATGGGTCACAAGAATCAACGTGGTTCCGTGACGTTTCCGCAGGTCAAACAAAAGGTCCATGATTGTGTTGCCGGTTGTTTCGTCAAGATTGCCAGTCGGCTCGTCCGCTAACAGTATGTCAGGGTGCGAGGCGGCCGCGCGCGCAAGCGCAACGCGCTGCTGTTCGCCACCGGACATTTGTGAAGGGTAATGCCCGGCACGATCAGCCAGACCAACGGCAGCTAATTCTGCCTCCGCTAGTTGAAAGGCATCCTTTTTTCCAGCTAGTTCCAAGGGTGTTGCAACGTTTTCAAGGGCTGTCATTGTTGCAATGAGGTGGAAGGATTGAAAAACAACCCCCATATGTTGTCGACGAAAGCGGGCAAGCGCATCTTCACCCAGTGCTGTGAAGTCGTGGCCAAACACGTTAACCTTACCACTTGTGGCGCGTTCCAGACCGCCCATAATCATGAGGAGCGAAGATTTGCCCGAACCCGATGGTCCGATAAGCCCGATCGAGTCGCCCCGCGCAACATCAAGTGTAATACCGTTCAGAATATCGACCCGCCCGGCGTTACTGTCTAAAGACAGATACACATCGGCCAAGGACAGGATTGTCTCGGTCATTTCTGGTGTCCTCTTGCTTTGGGCCTCTCTGGTATATGGGCTGCGAAGTGCCGCCCGCAACCTTGGACTGCTATTGATTCTGCCAACAGCAGGATTTGCCGAGCCGATAACCATAGCAGCACTGGGAGATAGCCTAACACAAGGCTACGGGTTGAAGCAGGAACAAGGCTTTGTCCCACAGCTTGAAATCTGGCTTCGTCAGAATGGTGCGGATGTTGAGGTGTTGAATGCCGGCGTGTCAGGCGATACAACGGCGGGTGGTCTGGCGCGTATCGGCTGGACGCTGACGGATGACGTTGATGCGGTGATTGTTGCGCTTGGTGCCAACGATCTGCTGCGCGGTCTGGATCCTGCATTGACCAAAAGTAATCTTGACGAGATTCTAGCCCAGATTACGGCGCGCGATTTACCCGCGATGTTAGTCGGCCTGAAGGCACCGGGGAATTATGGACCAGATTATCAGAAATCCTTTGATGCGATCTATCCGGAGCTCGCAGAAAAATACGACGCGGTGTTGCAGGAAGATTTCTTAGCGGGTTTGCGCGTTTTGGACGATCCGGACGCGACGCGCCAAATTTATATGCAAGCCGATGCGATCCACCCAAATGCTGAGGGTGTATCGCTTATCGTGGAGGCACTGGGACCTGCAGTTTTACAGCTTGTGGATCGGACAAAAGAGAAGTCAGCATCAATGAACTAAACGCATGAAATGCAGCGCTGACTCAAGTCAAATCGACAAAATTCAAAGTAGTCTGTGAATTGCGACATTCTCGGTCTTGACCCCAAGCTGATTAGCGTGGCTAAGGTGGGGCGTGGCAAAGAGAGCAAAAACCAAACCCGCAAGAAAGACGCCGTCGGGGCAAAAAAAGGCGGCGAAACGAAAATGGTTTCGCTCGTACCGCTTGATATTGAAGTGGGGGTCTCGGGCTATGCTGGCAATGGTTGGAATCGCTTTCCTAATGGTTGTTCTATATGCACTCGTGAACCCGCCCACGACGTATTTCATGTGGTCCGAGGGGCGCAGGCTGGACAGTGTGAAACAGGAATGGGTCTCTTACGAGGATATTCCTTCACATGTTGTCAGGTCTGTTGTAGCGGCGGAAGACGCCAATTTCTGCCAACACTGGGGTTTTGATATGCGAGCGATCCGCGCCGCACTGGCAGAGGGCAGCCGTCGGGGCGCATCAACGATTTCGCAGCAGACTGTCAAAAATGCGTATCTTTGGCACGGGCGCAGCTGGCTCAGAAAAGCGATGGAAGCGATGCTAACCCCAATGGTCGAAGCGGTCTGGTCAAAGCAGCGGATTCTTGAGGTATATCTGAACATTGCTGAATTCGGTGAAGGGGTGTTTGGTGTCGAGGCAGCGGCGCAGCACTATTTCCGGGTTGGTGCAAAAGATCTGACAACGGTGCAGGCCGCACGGCTTGCCGCAGTTCTGCCAAGTCCGAAGACAAGGTCTGCCTCAAATCCGTCGTCTTCAACCCGACGGCGTGCCGCAGCAATTATGGACGGGGCCGCAACCATCCGCGCAGATGGGCGGTCAGCATGTTTCGATGGTTGAATTGTTTGACGGTTAACGGCAATTAGAGTGAAACCAAATGAGTGATTTGAAGATGAATCGATTGTACCATGTTCCGTTATCGCCTTTCTGTCGCAAGGTCCGTCTGGTTCTTGCCGAGAAGAAGATCGAGGTCGATCTGGTTGAGGAACGGTATTGGGAACAAGATGCAGATTTCTTGCGCCGCAACCCGGCTGGGAAAGTGCCTGTCCTGAAAATGGACGGTTTGATGATGAGCGAAAGCACGCCCATCTGTGAATACATCGAAGAGAAACACCCAACACCACCTTTGTTGCCCAAATCAGCAACCGAAAGATTCGAAACCCGCCGACTTGTTTCGTGGTTTGATGACAAGTTTCATAGCGAGGTAACCTCGAAACTGCTTTACGAAAGGGTGAACAAGAAGGTCACCGGAGAGGGGTACCCGGATAGCAAAAATGTCAAAGCCGGTGCAAAAGCAATCAAGTATCACCTCGACTACATGGCCTGGTTGCTGGATCAGCGGCGCTGGCTTGCTGGCAACGAAATGACACTTGCTGATTTTGCAGCCGCCGCGCATCTTTCTGCGCTTGATTATATCAGCGATGTTGATTGGAATCGCAGTGACGTTGTGAAGGACTGGTACGCCAAAATCAAATCGCGGCCAGCGTTCAGGTCAGTGCTCGCAGATCAGATTCCGGGCTTTCTGCCGCCGCCCCATTATGCGGATCTGGATTTTTGAACGTTGCGCTGAAAGCAGCGCTTACCCGGACAGCCCTTGAAGAAGGGTTTGCGAAAATTGGGATTTGCAGGCCGGGGGATGTGCCTGAAATAGCGTCACGGCTGGAAACCTTTGTGGCGTCGGGCCGACACGGGCAGATGGGATGGATGGCCGAACGGATGCATTGGCGCGGAAATCCCGCCGCGCTTTGGCCCGAGGCACGTTCCGTGATCATGCTGGCAGAACCTTATACGCCAGCGCATGACCCACTGGACATTCTTGACCAGCCAGATCGGGCCGCGATTTCTGTTTACGCACAAAACCGGGACTACCACGACATTGTCAAAAAGCGGCTAAAGCGGGTAGGGCGCTGGCTTTTGGAACAAACACCGGATGCAGCGATCAAGGTGTTTGTTGATACGGCACCTGTGATGGAAAAGCCTTTGGCAGAGGCGGCGGGTTTAGGCTGGCAAGGAAAGCACACAAACCTGCTGTCGCGTGACTTGGGCAGTTGGTTTTTTTTGGGGGCAATTTTCACGACAGTAGAGCTGCCAACCGATGAAAGAGAACAGGAAAACTGCGGTTCATGCCGTGCCTGTCTTGATATTTGCCCGACAGGGGCCTTCCCGGCGCCAAATCAATTGGATGCGCGGCGCTGCATTTCTTATCTTACAATCGAACATCATGGCCCGGTGGATGAAGAACTACGCCCACTTATGGGCAATCGGATCTATGGCTGTGATGATTGCCTCGCGATTTGCCCGTGGAACAAGTTTGCGCAAAAGGCGACAGAAACACGCTACGCCGCGCGACCTGAACTGGTGTCAGCAAAGCTGGAAGAACTTGTCAAGCTGGACGACGCGGCATTCAGGGCGTTGTTTTCAGGCTCACCGATCAAGCGGATCGGACGGAACAGATTTGTTCGAAATGTGCTCTATGCAATCGGCAATTCCAACGACCGGAGATTGCAGCAATCAGCGATGGACATGTTGGATGATCCTGATCCGACGGTTTCAGATGCGGCGCGCTGGGCGGTTGCACAGTTGGACAATACAGGAAGTCAGCGATGAACCCGATCAAAGGCATCCTTCTGAAAATCTGTGCGGTGTTGCTGTTCATCACCATGTCGTCACTGATAAAGGCGGCTTCGGGTCGTGTGCCTGCGGGTGAAGTGGTTTTTTTTCGGTCGTTCTGCGCATTGCCAATCATTATCATTTGGTTGGCAGTGCGGCGTGATCTGCGAACGGGGCTGCGCGTGAAAAGTCCGCTTGGTCATTTCTGGCGTGGATTTGCCGGAACCATCGCAATGGGTAGTGGTTTTGCCGGGCTTGCCCTTTTACCATTGCCAGAGGTAACGGCTCTGGCCTACGCCGCCCCTTTGCTGACGGTTGTGTTTGCGGCGATGTTTCTGGGCGAAGAGGTGCGCGCCTTTCGTCTGTCAGCGGTCGCTTTAGGCCTCGTGGGTGTGCTGATCATATTGGGTCCAAGGCTGACGTTGCTGAATGATCCAGCAGGCGATGCAGGCGCTGCCGCGGGCGCGTTGCTTGTATTGATGGGTGCAGTTTGCGCTGCTCTGGCACAGATATACGTGCGAAAACTTGTTCAGAGCGAGCAAACCTCTGCAATTGTATTTTACTTTTCCATAACGTCGACGGTTCTTTCACTGCTCACAATTCCCTTTGGCTGGGTCGTGCCAACTGGGCAAGAGGCTACGCTTCTGATTACTGCCGGACTATTGGGAGGAGTGGGACAGATTTTCCTGACTTCTGCCTATCGGTTTGCCGATGCATCAGTTGTTGCACCGTTTGACTATGTCTCAATGATTTTTGCACTCGCGATTGGCTATTTCATCTTTGATGAAGTTCCAACGCATAGCATGCTGGCGGGTGCCGCGCTTATAGTTACTGCAGGAGTTATCATCATCTTGCGCGAACACAAGCTGGGGCTTGAAAGGGCGCAACAGCGAAAATCCACTACTCCGCAAGGCTGAATTTGGGGTCGTTGTACAATCGTGCTAGGATGATTCCATAACACGTAAGGAGGCAAAAATGGGCCGACATGTTTTAGACCACGCAAGCTCCGGCGAAGATGGGGCTGCTCTTCCTCGTTTCACTGAAGAAGAGCGGAAGAAAGGTGTGAAGGGTCCACACCCTGCAACAAAAACACTTCAGCAGCGCAAACGTGAAAAGAGTTCCGAAAGTGCACGTGTGCAGGCGTATGCACGCATTGAGCGCGGCCAAAAAGAGTAATTTAATTATCAGAGGTTAGCCGGTAGGCCGCAATCGCGGCAGAAATGCCCTCGGCCGCACGATAGGCTGAAAACGGGCCGATCATGCTTGCGCCCACAGTGTATGTGACTGCAACCTGATTGCTTCCCGGCGTTTCGTGAATCAGAACGCGGGCCTTGACCCCATGGCCATAGAAAGCGTTCAGAATGTCTTGTGAAAGACCTTGCACGCTGATGTTCTGAACCTTGGTGGTTCCCCAATGAATATGCGCAGTAATAAGTTCGTTCGCCTCGCCGCTGCGCCCTGCCTGCATTTCACCTTCGCGTGTCAGCGCAAGTGGGCGAACCGTGGGGTCCCGGGTAATCAGAAAGTAAAGTGATGACAGGCTGGCCGGCGCTGCAAGGGCAGTTATTATCGTGGCAATATAAAGAATATTGTTACCGCGTTTCTTTCGCATAAGCGGCGTCCCCCAATTAATAGGGAGGACTGTATAAATAATTTGTTTACGAAAGGTAAAAGAGGCGCCGTGACTCTGGTACAATTTGTGTGCGTAGGAAGTGATTCGTGATTTTTATTGCGAATGCACCTGATACGTCAAAGAAACGTGCCAAGGCCCGTCAAATAGCGGATGCAGGCCTTGGCGCGAGATTTCTTTTCAGTTTATGAACGAACCAGCTTTTCATAACCTTCTGCGATGTCGCGCGTTAGCGCGCCGACTTCGAAGTTATAGTCACCAATTTGTCCTACAGGCGTAACTTCGGCGGCTGTGCCGGTTAGCCAGCATTGTTCGAAACCCTCAAGCTCTTCGGGCATGATGTGGCGTTCATGAACCTTGATCTGGCGGTCTTTCAACATACCAATCACGGTCTGGCGGGTCAGGCCGTTGAGGAAGCAATCAGGGTCTGGTGTGTGCACTTCACCATCTTTGACGAAGAAGATATTTGCGCCGGTCGCCTCGGCAACATAGCCGCGATAGTCAAACATCATCGCGTCCGAGCAGCCTTTCGCCTCGGCCGCGTGTTTGGACATGGTGCAGATCATGTAAAGACCAGCAGCCTTTGCAGAAGACGGGATCGTTTCAGGGCTTGGCCGTTTCCATTTGGAAATATCGAGCTTGGCCCCTTTCATCTTGGCGTCACCGTAGTAGGCACCCCATTCCCATGCAGCAATTGCCATGCGAACGGGGTTGCGCGCAGAGGCGACACCCATGTCTTCACCCGCGCCGCGCCAGGCGACAGCACGAACATAGGCGTCCTGCAGGCCAGAGGCGGCAAGAACCTCTTCTTTCGCTTTTTCGATTTCATCGACGGAATAAGGAACTTGGAAATCAATCAACTGGCCAGAGCGGATCAGTCGTTCTGAATGCTTGCGGCTCAGGAAAATCTTTCCGTTATAGGCGCGCTCACCCTCAAACACGGACGACGCATAGTGCATTGCATGGGTTAGAATATGCACATTTGCATCACGCCACTCGATCAGCTTGCCATCCATCCAGATTTTTCCGTCGCGGTCGTCATATGCTCCGGCCATAGGCTCTGTCCTTCTATAAACTGCCGGAAATACCGGTCAGGTTTGCAAAAGTTGCGCAAACTAAGTCCGGATCGGACATAATGTTGCGTAAAAACTGACGGTTATTACGAATTGATTCTTGGAAAGTCAACAAGGCTGACATAAAATTAAGTGTGCAAAGATGGTCTGTAAAACGGGGGAAGCGTATGGTGGATGGTGCAATGAAAGGATCGTTGGGTGGTGAAGGGCTGTTGTTTTTAACGGACGAACAGCTTCGAAAAGGTATCGAGGCGATGTTCTTTGCCTACCGTGGGTTTACCGCGGATCCTGATCGGATTTTGTCAAACTATTCTTACGGGCGGGCGCATCACCGTGCTGTGCATTTCGTGAACCGCGCACCTGGCACAACCGTAAACAACCTATTGGCGATTCTTGGCGTCACTAAACAGTCACTTAACCGCGTTTTGCGCACATTAATCGAAGATGGACTTGTTGAAAGCCGCGTAGGCACCCAAGACAAAAGGGAGCGGCATTTGTTTCTTACCGAGAAAGGCGAAGCTCTGGAGCGAGAACTGTCAGATGCACAGCGCGAAAGAATGCGTGCAGCTTATCGTGCCGCAGGGCCCGAGGCAGTACAGGGCTTTCGTCAGGTGCTAGAGGCGATGATGGATCCGGAGTTGAACAGAAAGTTCAATACACTGAAAGAGAGTTCATCATGAACGGTCCGAACGAAGCGCATTTGCTGATAGTTGACGATGATGAACGTATTCGGGGTTTGTTGCAGAAATTTCTGATCCGGCATGGGTTCTGGGTAACTGCCGCGCGAAATGCAGAACATGCACGCAGAATTTTGAGTGGCCTAGAGTTCGACCTGATTGTCCTTGATGTCATGATGCCGGGAGAAGACGGGATCAGCTTGACGCGCAGCCTGCGTGAAACAGTGACAACCCCGATCCTGTTGCTGACGGCCAAAGGCGAGACCGAAGACCGGATTGTCGGCTTTGAGGCGGGCGCTGATGACTACCTGTCAAAGCCGTTTGAACCGAAAGAGCTGCTGCTGCGGATCAACGCAATCCTACGCCGGGTGCCACAGGCGCAGCTGAACGAAGCGGGGTTGAAAGTGCTGCATCTTGGCCCGGTTCGCTATGACATCGAACGGGGTGAAATGTGGCAGGGTGACAAGCTCGTGCGTCTGACAGCGACCGAAAGCCAGCTGATGAAGATATTCTCGGCCTGTCCGGGAGAGCCGGTCAGCCGCGCGGATTTGGTGGAAGAACTTGGTCGCGACGACGGTCAGGCGCAGGAACGCGCTGTTGATGTGCAGATTACCCGATTGCGCCGCAAGATAGAAACCGACCCGAAACAACCACGCTATCTGCAAACCGTGCGTGGTGCCGGCTATATGTTGGCGCCGGACTAATCCGTCGCGTTTGGAAGCGGCAATAGGTGATCTTCGGGCAGACAAGGTTCGGGGATTGTGTCGTCAAAATCTTCGATAGGGATTGCCCCGGCAAAAACTGTGAATGCAGATGTCTCGGCGTTCTCGCCGCGCTGAAGTACACCATTTCCCGTCAGGAAATTCACATCGCAAGTACCATACTCGCTTAGTTCAAGCGTGTCGTACCAATTGTAGGTGAAGCCCGCGAGGATGAAATCATTCTTGCGAAAGGCGATGGTGGCAATGCGGTGCCAGCGGTGACGGCCGATACTTTCGTTCATTGAATGAACTTGCAGCGATCCGCGTTCATTCAACTTCAATTCTGGAATCGTTCCGGCGGCCAACCCGCGCCAGGCAATTTGAGGTGCATAGGTGATTTCCGGGGTTTCTAATTCACTGTTAGATAAAATTACCAAAGACGCAAAGCCGTCTATGTCGCTAAGCAAAAGAGCCTTGTCTGTGCGGCCATCCGCGTCCAGATCGGCTGAAATCTCGTGAATGATTTCATCCGCATTAATCTCTGGAGTCTGCGCTGCGGCAACCGCTGGTAAAAGCACCGCCAGGATCGCAAAAATGCGCATTGTAAACCTCCGCCTGTGTTGGGTCTTGCCTGAGTCCGAGTATTGCCTTAGCTCGGTTTCATGACAACACTCCTCTATACACATCCCGACTGCGACGCGCATGTAAACCCTACGGGTCACCCCGAACAGGTCGCAAGGTTAGAATATATAAAGGCTGCATTGAAGGATCCAAAGTTTAGCTCGCTGATACGAAGAGAGGCACCACTCGGTCAGGAAGCAGATGTTTTGCGGTGCCATCCTCAGCACCACATAGACAGAATAACCGATGCTGTACCAACGGCAGGTTGGGTATCGCTGGACGGCGACACCTCGATGTCACCCGGGTCACTAAACGCAGCATATCGCGGTGTCGGGGCAAATGTTGATGCGGTGGACTCTGTTGTTTCGGGAGCGGCACAAAATGCTTTCGTTGCGTGTCGCCCACCTGGACACCATGCAGAAACTGAGACTGCGATGGGGTTTTGCCTGTTCGGAAACGTCTCTATTGCTGCGAAACATGCGCTGGACCACCACAAATTGGCGCGCGTTGCGATCATTGATTTTGATGTGCATCATGGCAATGGAACGCAGGATTTGCTGTGGAATGAACGGCGCGCAATGTTCGCGTCAACACATCAGATGCCGCTCTATCCCGGTTCAGGATATGAGAGCGAGCGAGGTGCATTTGGGAATGTGCTGAACGTTCCCCTGGCGCCGAACAGCGGCTCTGCGGCGATGCGCGCGGCTTATGACAACGTTGTTCTTCCAGCGGTAGAAGAGTTTGCACCAGAGTTGATTCTTATCTCTGCCGGGTTTGATGCGCACAGGCGCGACCCACTTGCGAACCTGAACTGGGAAAGAGATGATTTTCGATGGGTGACAGAGCGAATTTGCGATGTTGCAGACGCTGTTTGTCAGGGGCGGGTGGTCTCTACTCTGGAAGGCGGTTATGATCTGGACGCGCTGGCAGCATCTGTTGCTGCGCATGTAGGTGTTTTGATGGAGCGGGCAGGATGAGCGACAAGCTAGTCGAAGAAATGAGCTTTGAAGAAGCGATGAGCGCGTTGGAAGCAGTTGTTGGCCAGCTTGAACGTGGCGATGTGCCTCTTGATCAATCCATAACGCTTTATGAACGCGGTGCTGCGTTAAAGAAACGCTGCGAAGCAAAGTTGAAAGAAGCTGAGGAAAAAGTTGCAGCGATCACGCTTGGCGAAGGTGGAGAGCCGACAGGAACGACACCGGTCGAAGGGCTCTGATGTTTGAAACGCAATTGAAAGAAGACAATGCGCTTGTTCAAAGTGTCTTGTCAGCCACACTTCGGGGATTGCACGGGCATTCTGTGAATGCCGCAATGCTATATGCGGTGCGGGGCGGAAAGGGGTTACGTGGATTTCTGGTGCTGGAGAGCGCACGGATACACGGCATCTCTCCGGAACAGTCTGTCTATCCGGCTGCGGCTGTAGAGGCGCTGCATACCTATTCGCTGGTCCATGATGATTTACCCTGCATGGATGACGATGATTTGCGCCGGGGTTCGCCTACGGTGCATGTCAAGTGGGACGAGGCGACCGCCGTATTGGCTGGGGACGCGTTACAGACCTTGGCGTTTGAGCTTTTGACCTATGCCGAAATTGGACCAGCAGACAGACGATTGTCGCTTATCATGACGCTAGCCCATGCAGCAGGTGCGCGTGGCATGGTGTTGGGGCAGGCACAGGACATTGCAGCCGAAACAGCGAAACAGCCGCTTTCGCTTTCCGAGATTACAGAATTGCAGCGTAACAAGACAGGCGCTTTGATCCGCTGGTCGGCAGAGGCTGGCGCATTGATCGCAGCCAAAGACCCCGAACCAATGCGGCATTATGCGCGCGCACTCGGCCTTGCCTTTCAAATTGCTGATGACATCTTGGACGTAGAAGGTGATGCAGCTAAGACAGGCAAGCGCCTGCAAAAAGACGCGGATGCAGGCAAAGCCACCTTTGTTTCGCATTTGGGGCTCGACGGCGCAAGAACACGGGCCAAAGAGTTGGTCGCACAGGCAGAAGCAGCACTTGATCCATTTGGTGACGCGGCGAATAACTTGCGGGAAGCGGCGCGTTTCGTTATTGCCCGCGAGAGTTAGTTAAGCCCCGAAAGGGCAATGCGCGATGAGCGATGATATGAGTGATAAACCTAACACCCCTCTGCTGGATCAGGTTCACCTGCCAGCAGATATGAAGGGTTTGTCAGACGCAGAATTGAAGCTCTTAGCAGATGAATTGCGCACAGAAACGGTAAGCGCAGTTTCAGTTACAGGCGGGCATCTGGGTGCCGGGCTTGGGGTGGTTGAGCTTACGGTAGCGTTGCACGCTGTGTTTGACACGCCAAAAGACCGGTTGATCTGGGACGTGAGCCACCAGTGTTATCCACATAAAATTCTGACCGGTCGGCGTGATCGTATCCGTACCCTGCGCATGAAAGATGGGCTTAGTGGTTTTACCAAACGCAGCGAAAGCCCTTATGACCCCTTTGGCGCCGCGCATTCATCGACCTCGATTTCGGCGGCATTGGGGTTTGCCGTCGCGCGTGATCTGGGTGGTGTAACAGAGCACGGGATCGGTGATTGCATCGCCGTGATTGGTGATGGCGCCATGTCAGCCGGTATGGCCTATGAGGCAATGAACAACGCAGGCCATTTGAAAAAGCGTCTGATTGTCGTTTTGAACGACAATGAAATGTCTATTGCACCACCTGTCGGGGCGATGTCATCTTACCTTTCCAGCCTATATGCAGGTGCCCCGTTTCAGGAGTTTAAGGCGGCAGCCAAGGGTGCAGTAAGCCTGCTGCCCGAACCTTTTCAGGAAGGCGCACGCCGGGCCAAGGAAATGCTGAAAAGCATGACAGTTGGCGGCACTTTGTTCGAAGAACTTGGGTTTTCCTATGTTGGCCCTATCGACGGGCATGATCTTGATCAGCTTTTACCATTGCTGCGCACCGTGAAAGAGCGCGCGACCGGGCCGATGTTGATTCACGTGATCACTAAGAAGGGCAAGGGGTACGGCCCTGCTGAACGCGCACGCGACAAGGGTCATGCCACGGCAAAATTTGATGTGCTGACCGGGGAGCAGAAGAAAGCACCCTCAAACGCGCCAAGTTACACAAAAGTTTTCGCCGATGCTCTTTTAGCTGAGGCCGCAGAAGACAGTAAGATTTGCGCCGTCACCGCTGCGATGCCGGATGGGACCGGGCTGAATTTGTTTGCGGAACGCTACCCAAGCCGGTGCTTTGATGTTGGTATCGCCGAACAGCATGGCGTTACATTCTCCGCAGCTTTGGCAGCCGGTGGAATGAAGCCATTCTGCGCGATATATTCAACTTTTCTACAACGCGGTTACGATCAGGTTGTGCATGATGTGGCAATCCAGCGTTTGCCAGTTCGGTTTGCGATTGATCGGGCGGGGCTGGTCGGGGCCGATGGGGCCACCCATGCCGGGGCATACGACATCGCCTATCTTGCAAACCTTCCCGGGTTCATTGTCATGGCGGCAGCTGATGAGGCTGAGCTTGTGCATATGGTGGCGACTGCTGCGGCCTATGATGAAGGCCCGTCCGCCTTTCGATTTCCACGAGGCGAAGGCGTTGGGGTTGAACTGCCCGAACGTGGCCAGCCCTTGGAGATTGGCAAAGGCCAATTGATTGCAAAAGGTGCGCGGGTTGCAATTCTGTCATTTGGCACGCGATTGTCAGAGGTTCAGAAGGCCGCTGAAGCGTTGAGCGCGAAGGGGATCAATCCGACAATTGCGGATGCGCGGTTTGCCAAACCTCTGGATAAAGAGATGATCCTGAACCTCGCCGCTGAACATGAGGCCCTGCTAACGATCGAAGAGGGCGCTGTTGGTGGCTTTGGTAGCCATGTCGCACAGCTTCTTTCCGATGAGGGGGTTTTTGACGAAGGGTTGAAGTTCCGCTCGATGGTGTTGCCGGATATTTTCATTGATCAGGCGAGTCCCGAAGATATGTACCGTGTTGCGGGATTGTCGGCGGCAGATATAGAGGCGAAAGTGCTCGAAGTTCTTGGCGTCGCGCGTATCGGAGAAATGCGGGCTTAAGAGTTTTCATGCCTCCGGCGGGGATATTTCCGGGATAAAGAAAGCGGTTACGAAGCTTACGGTTTGCGATTATTTATCTGCCGAAGTTTTCTGTTGTTCTTCAGCCAACAAAGCGGCCAGACCTTCATTATATGCCGGAAATTTCAATCTGACGCCCAGCTCTGTTTTAATCTTATCATTTCTGACTCGCTTGCTTTCAGCATAAAAGCTGCGCGCCATTGGTGTCATTTCGGCTGTTGCGTAGTCGACCGCTGGCGGCAGAGGGAGGCCGAGCAATTCAGCGGCATGGGCGATCACTGTTTCTGGCGGGGCGGGATCATCGTCACAAACATTGTATATGGCGCCGGGGTTGGGCCGGGCAATGGATGCTGCCAGAACCTGCGCAATATCGGCAACGTGAATGCGTGAAAATACCTGACCGGGTTTGATGATGCGACGTGCAGTACCCGCCCGTACCTTTGCAAAGGGGCCACGACCGGGGCCGTATATTCCCGCAAGGCGAAAGATGTGCAGCGGCAACCCGGTTTCAGAAGCGAGTGTTTGCCAGGCAGCTTCGGCAGCAACCCGCATTTCGCCGCGTCGTGTTGATGGCGTGAGCGGTGTATTCTCATCGACCCAAGCACCTTGGTGATCTCCGTAAACACCTGTTGTAGACAGATACCCCACCCATTTGAGTGAAGACGCGCGGGCGGAAATCTGGTCGCGCAGAACGGCCAAAACAGGATCACCCGCCTCATTCGGGCCAGCGGAAATCAAAAGATGGGTCGCTTTGGCCAGATAAGTCGAAATATCCTGCCCCGGCCACAATATTGGTGTGACTCCGGTTGTCCGCAGAGCTTCGGCCTTATCCTTGGACCGTGTGGTTCCGATGACTTGCCAATCTTCAGATAGCAGGAGCGCACCAAGCGCTTGGGCTGAGTAACCGTGACCAAAGGAGAGTAATATCTGTTCCATGGTGTGACTATTGGGAAATCATCCGGGCAGTGCAACGCCTGAAATGATTTATGGATTTCTTAGTTGTCGCTTTTTGGCAGGACCTCTCAGGCGGGTTGTTTGCCACCTGCAAAGTAAGTGTGACGGAATCGCCTCAAGGGACGGGGTTGTTTGAAAATCACTGGCACTTTTGTTGCATGGCCGCTAGATGCAGCACGAATTCGCGAACAAAGGGTGGCGCTGCCGTTGCCCATATTCTGGAGATTTCTCTGTGAAAGCTGACTTTGTGACCAGTCTGCAAAATGACTGGCTTGGCAACATTCGTGCCGATCTTCTGGCCGGGCTTGTTGTTGCGCTGGCGCTAATACCCGAAGCAATTGCATTCTCGATAATCGCTGGGGTGGATCCAAAAGTGGGGCTATTTGCGTCATTTTCAATTGCAGTGATTACTGCGATTGCAGGTGGCCGGCCGGGGATGATTTCAGCAGCAACTGCTGCAACGGCAGTATTGATGGTGACTCTCGTACGAGACCATGGTCTGGAGTATCTTTTGGCGACGACAGTTCTGGCTGGTCTGCTTCAGATTGGTGCTGGGATGTTGCGCCTTGGCAGTGTAATGCGCTTTGTCTCTAAGTCAGTGATGACCGGGTTCGTGAATGCGCTGGCGATTCTGATTTTCATGGCGCAACTACCTGAGCTGATCGGGGTGACCTGGATTACTTATGCGATGGTCGCTGGCGGTTTGGCGATCATCTACCTGTTTCCGCTTTTGACAAAGTCTATTCCATCGCCGCTGGTGACGATCGTCGTTCTGACGGGCCTTGCGATGTATTTTGGGCTGGATGTGCGGGTTGTTGGCGATATGGGAGACCTGCCCGATACGCTTCCGGTATTTCTTTTGCCGGATATACCGCTGACACTCGAAACCCTGCGCATCATTTTTCCGGTTTCAATCGCGATTGCGGTTGTGGGTTTGCTTGAAAGCTTGATGACTGCGACCCTCGTGGATGATTTGACTGACACGAAATCTGACAAGAACCGGGAATGTATTGGCCAGGGTTTGGCAAATACTGCCACGGGCTTCATTGGTGGCATGGCAGGATGCGCGATGATTGGCCAATCGATGATCAACGTGAAATCGGGCGGTCGTGGACGCCTGTCGTGTTTCGCTGCAGGGGTATTCCTGTTGTTTCTGATTGTCGTGCTCGGGGATTGGGTTAAACAAATCCCGATGCCAGCACTGGTGGCGATCATGATCATGGTATCTGTTGGTACATTTAGCTGGTCTTCGCTCAAGAATTTGAAAGAACATCCGACAGCCTCGTCCGTTGTGATGGTGGCAACCGTTGTTACGACGGTGTTCAGCCACAACCTTGCAATAGGTGTTTTGACCGGAGTTTTGTTGTCAGGAATTTTCTTTGCCTGGAAAATTGCGGCAGTGTTTCGCGTGACATCAACGCCGACAAACGGCGGGCGTGAACGCCACTATCTCGTTGAAGGTCAATTGTTTTTTGCGACAGCGCCAGACCTTTCAGATGCGTTTGACTTTAACGAGGTGCTGGAACATGTCACGATTGACGTAAGTCGCGCGCATATCTGGGATATTTCGTCGGTCAGCGCATTGGATATGGTTGTTCTCAAATTTCGCCGCGAGGGTGCGGAGGTTGAGATTGTTGGTATGAATGAAGCAAGCGAAACCCTGATGGGACGGCTTGCCGAGCACGACAAACCGGGCGCGTTAGAACGGCTGATGGGACATTGAGGATGGCTGATATGGCAAAAATTATCGCGCTGGTTGACGGTTCGGTTTATTCGGAAAGTGTCTGCGACTACGCGGCGTGGGTCGCACTGCGAAAAGATGCCTCGGTTGAAGTGATGCACGTCCTGGGGCGCAGGGACGAAGCAAAATCAAACCTGTCTGGCAATATCGGCCTTGGAGCGCGTACAAAACTTATGGATGAGCTTGCGGATCTTGACGCACAGAAAGCAAAGTTTGACCAGCAACGCGGCCGTGCAATTCTTGAGGATGCGGAAGCACGTCTGCGAAGTGATGGTGTGGAACATGTCACCACAAGATTACGCCATGGTGATCTGATCGAAGAGCTTCTTCTGGCGGAAAAAGATGCAGATCTGGTCGTCATCGGGAAACGCGGCGAGGCAGCAGATTTTGCGACCCTTCACCTTGGGTCAAACCTTGAAAGAGTTGTGAGAGCATCCAGAATTCCTGTGCTCGTAACATCACGTGCTTTTTCCGAACCGTGCAGTTTTCTGCTCGCTTTTGATGGTGGAAAAAGCGCGATGAAAGCGGTGGAGCATGTTGCGAAGAGCAAAGTTTTTGCGGGCCTCAATGCGCAATTGCTGACGGTTGATGAGCCAACAACAGTGAAAAATCGCGCGTTGGAAGGTGCAGCCGCCACGCTGAAGAATGCGGGTTATGTTGTTGAGAGCACGGTTGTTAAAGGTGATCCAGAAGCAGTAATTTCTGAACGTTGCAAATCGGGAAGATTCGATATGCTTGTTATGGGTGCTTACGGCCATTCGCGGATTCGCAGTCTTATCATCGGATCAACAACAACAGAAATGGTTCGGCTTTGCCAGATTCCGGTGCTGCTGTTCCGGTGAAGACGACCAGATACTGCTTGAAACATTAAAAATTTGAGGCGCACAAGTGCGCCAATTCTTCTGGCACGTCGTGCGATTTTGCGCTCCGCGCGGGGATATTTAAAGGATGTAGAAAAGGTAAAACCGCCATTCTTTTTCCCCAAAATATCCCCGCCGGAGGCATCATGCACCCCGCTAGGGGTGCGTAAATGTTTGGCGCGCTTGCGCGCCTCGATTTCTAAGCGGCAGGCTTACGCACAGAGCGGCGGCGACGCTGTTGATTTGGTTTGTCGCCAGACGGCTTTGCGGTGGCTGCGTTTCTTCGGCCGCTTCCTCCGGCGTGCGATCTGGCTTTGCCACCACCGTGTGGTGCGCTTTTACGCCCGCCCCGGTTGCCGCCTCGTGGCTCAGGCTTCTCTTCAGCCGGGCGAATGCCACCGATCACCTTGATTTCGGTTTTCATGATTTTTTCGATTTGCCGAAGATATCCGATTTCCGTTGCGGCGCAAAAAGCAATGGCTTCGCCGTCTTTTCCTGCGCGCGCGGTCCGGCCAATGCGGTGAATATAGTTTTCCGGCACTTCTGGCAGATCGTAGTTATAGACATGGCTGACGTCAGGGATATCGATTCCGCGGGCTGCAACGTCGGTTGCAACCAGAATACGCGCCTCGCCTGATTTGAAGGCTTTCAATGCTCGTTCGCGTTGGCCCTGGGATTTGTTGCCATGGATCGAGACAGCGTCAAATCCGCGAGCAACCAAAGTGTTTTTAAGTTTTTCAGAGCCATGTTTTGTGCGGCCAAAAACGAGAGCGAGACCTTCGGGCGATTTGTTCAGGTAACTCATGAGCAGATCCGTCTTTTCACCTTGTGAAGCGAAATGTAGAGATTGCGTCACTTTATCGGCAGCTTTGCCAGGAGGGGCGACTTGAATGCGCACTGGGTTTGTCAGGTATGCGGCGGAAAGCTCGTTCATCTGCTTGGGCATCGTTGCTGAAAACAGCAGGGTTTGACGAGGCGTTCCAAGAAGGGGAGCGATTTTGCGGAGGGCGTGAATGAAGCCAAGGTCGAGCATTTGGTCAGCTTCATCGAGCACGAGGTACGTCGCGGAATTCAGGAAAAGCGCACGACGATCCACCAGATCGATCAGGCGGCCTGGAGTTGCGACAAGAATATCTGTACCTCCAGCCAAACGCTTGATTTGGGTATTGATTGATGTTCCGCCAACGACGGTTACAACTTTCAGATGGCTACCAGAAACGTAGGTCGAAAGGTTTGCTGCGATTTGGTTTACCAGTTCACGCGTTGGGGCAAGAATCAGCGCCTTGACGGATTTTGATTTACGCGCTTCGGTCTGAGACATGAGGCGATTGATCAATGGCAAGCCAAAGGCCGCAGTTTTTCCGGTTCCGGTTTGGGCAAGGCCCATCAGGTCACGCCCTTCTATAATTAATGGAATGGCACGCGCCTGAATCGGAGTTGGTTTATCATAACCAGCGGCTGTGATTGCGGTCAGAAGTTTGGGCGAAAGGCCCAGATCAGTAAAATTGGTCATATTGACCCCTTATATGGTCATGCAGCACGAGAATGCGCCGCATGTATGAAACAGCGGAGTAGGGCCAACACTAATGCGGCCACTTATCTGCGGTTGCGCCCTGAAGCGTGCCCCGGACCGGATGTCCAAAAAGCAGATCAAGGCGTCAGAACCCCGCGTGAATTGGGAACTTGGGAATTTGAGGGGTCGCCGAAGCGGAACCCGCATGTCTGTTCTTATCTCACCAATGGGTGGGCTGCTCACGCGGCAGCGGGACTAGACAGGGTGCGTATTTGCCCTTTCTGCTCAGATGTCAACTGTTTAAGATAAACCGAAGCATGCTGCGTGACAGTGTGTCATTCGCAAAGTGTATCGTTTGCATGGTTTTTGCGCCAGGAAAGCACCAACTGAACATCTCGGGCGATCGCCTCTTTCCCCCGCGTGCGCCTTAGGCTAAGAACCCGCGTCCGCTGATGGACAAAACGTAAAGGAGGCCCGTGATGGGTTACAAAGTCGCTGTCGTAGGTGCCACAGGTAATGTGGGCCGCGAAATGCTGAATATTCTGGCTGAACGCCAGTTTCCTGTGGATCAGATTGTTGCGGTTGCAAGCCGTAGATCTCTGGGCACCCAAGTCAGCTTTGGCGATAAAACTCTCACGACCAAGGACCTTGATACGTTTGATTTTTCCGGTTGGGACATCGCACTATTTGCCGTGGGCTCTGAGGCTACAAAAAAATACGCGCCACTTGCTGCTCGTGCGGGATGCTTGGTAATCGATAACTCGTCGCTTTATCGCTATGATCCCGCTGTGCCGTTGATTGTACCCGAGGTTAACCCCGAAGCGATCAAAGGTTATGCCAAAAAGATGATCATCGCTAATCCCAACTGTTCAACTGCGCAGATGGTTGTGGCTTTGAAACCGCTGCATGATCGTGCGCGGATCAAGCGGGTTGTTGTATCAACATATCAGTCTGTTTCCGGGTCTGGGAAAGACGCTATTGATGAACTTTGGAACCAGACCAAAGGTATGTATGTTCCGGGCCAGGAAGTTGCGCCAAGCGTCTATCCAAAACAGATCGCGTTCAACGTTATTCCGCATATCGATGTTTTCCTTGAGGATGGCTCTACCAAGGAAGAATGGAAAATGGTCGCCGAAACCAAGAAGATTGTCGATAAGTCAATCAAAGTAACTGCAACCTGCGTGCGGGTGCCCGTTTTTGTCGGCCATTCCGAAGCGATCAACATCGAGTTTGAAGAGCATCTGGATGAAGACGAAGCGCGTGATATTTTGCGTGAAGCACCCGGCGTTATGGTGATCGATAAACGAGAAAGCGGTGGTTACGTGACCCCGGTTGAGTGTGTGGGTGACTACGCAACGTTTATCAGTCGTATTCGGCAGGACAGCACGATCGACAACGGGATCAACCTGTGGTGTGTCAGTGATAATTTGCGCAAGGGCGCGGCGCTGAACGCCGTGCAGATTGCAGAACTGTATGGCCGGGAAATTTTGAAAAAAGGCTAGTTCCAGATCGTGAAGAGATCTTTGAGGGCGGCATTGGCCGCCCTTTTTTCGTGACGTTAGTGCTAAAAGTTTTGTTGGTGAGTTGTTGTCGGCGTGACGCGATCTCGAGCAATCGGTCAGAATCGGGCCGTTTGTGCTGCGCCTAACGCTGAGTTTTAACTGGGAGCAACGAAGCAGATAAGCGAACTGATTTGTTCGTAAAAGCGGGCACATCGATACAAACTTGATGCACCCGCCAAAAATTTATTTTCGGATGTTGCCACTCACAGCAATCACCCGGACTAACAGAACGATTGTCGCAAGTTCTCAAATAATGTCAATATGATATTATTAACCTTTCGTAAACTCGCTCATAAATTGAAGGAATCTGCAAGAATTCGTCTTTGCCTAGAAGTGTAAACTAATTGTTAACTTATAACTCATAAGTACAAATGTACTTTTAGGTATTTGCTCCTAAACTGGGTATGAAACGCGACTAACCAAACGATTTGAAACTGAGAAGAATATCATAGTGATTGAAACAAGTAAGATTGCGCAGCTTCGGCGGTTGTTACACAGCATGGAAGAATCATTAGGCCTGGTAGAACTGTCGTCTACTGAGCGAGATGTTTATTACGCCGCTAGTGAGCTTTCAGAACAAGACAGAATCGTTCGCAGTGATGACTTACAGGAGCACCCTTTGATTAACGGTGTCGCGAAACCAACGTATTTCAGGGCGCTAAAAACGCTCGTTAAACTTGGGTACTTGCATCATGCTGCGGGGACGAAGACGGGCAAGTATGTTGTAGATCTGCCATCAGAATAAGGAAGCGATTTGCCGCATTTTAAATGTCTGAAAAACAATCTTTGGTTTTTGGAAATGTTAGCGGTATCAATCGCTTATATATTGGCTTTTTTTCTGACGCACTATCTCTTTTACCCGCTTCAGTTAAAGATCATTCCAGAGTTTGATAGTCTCGCAAACCTTTTGTATTTGCCTCATGGCGTCCGAGTATTGGCGGCATGGCTTCTTGGGTGGCGTTCCGTAGTTGCGATTGCACCCGGAGCTTTCGTTTCACAAAATTTGCTATTTGAACAACCGATCTGGGATTTTAATTTTTTTGGGGTATTTTTCATCGGCATAGTCGTTGCGCCTTTGGCGTTCAGCCTGTTGAAGTTCGCAAAATTTGATGCAAGCGCACGGGAAGAAAATCCACCTTGCTGGCAATGTGTGATGGTTGTGGGTATTTTCGCGTCTTTGCTTAACGCTCTTCTGGCCAACCTTGTGCTTGGGACGCTTACCATTGATTTTTTGGGATATCTGGTTGGTGACGTGTCTGGATTGTTTTTCCTTGTTCTGATTCTGATGCTTGTTTTCAGGCAAATGCGCGCTTGGGGCTACTGAAAAGGCAACCATTCCCTTGGCTAAATTTTCCCAAACAAGTCGCTTTCCGGAAACTGGATATTGCACCTGACCGAAATGTAAGACATTTGATTGGCTGACAATTGAAGACAGCATTGGATCAGCGGAATGACAAATAGGATTGACAGTTTACTCGAAGCTGCTCGCACGCATTGCGACGAAGAAGTACTTCCAAATGTGGACAAATGGAACGAGGTTGGCTTGTGGCCCCGGTCTTCGTCAGACAAGGCTGGAGACCTCGGTTTAACAGGGCTCTATGCACCCGAAGAATTCGGAGGTCAGGGACTGCCGCTTGGTGAAGGTATTCGTATTTACGAAGAGTTGGGGCGTGGCGACGGTGCCTATGCCTTTGCGCTCTCGATGCATAATATTTGTACATTCGCTGCTTGTGGTTACGGTACAGAGGTTTTCAAAAACGCCTGGGCCAGAGATTTAACCTCGGGCCGCAAACTCGCAAACTTTTCGCTGACCGAGCCGCAGTCTGGTTCGGACGCAACCAATATGTACTCTCGAGCTTTCATAAATGGCGACGGCACGTGGACAATCAGCGGTGCAAAGGCCTGGGTTAGTTTGGCGGGTGAGGCGGATATTTACTTTACCGTCGTCAAAACAACTGACAAGCCCGGCCATCAGGACATGGCCATGATCGCAATTCCAGCGGATGCCGAAGGCGTGAGTTTTGGACCCTTATACGAAACGCCCTCATACAACTTTTTGCCAATGGCAGAGATGTACCTGAAAGATGTCGTCGTCAGCGAAGGCAACATTATCTTGCCGGTGGGTCAGGGCCTGCAAGGGTCACTTATGGCAATTGATATTGCGCGTGTTTCAATCGCGTCCGGATGCTGCGGACTGATGCAATCTGCTCTCGACACTTCATTGGCCTATTCTGCGAACAGGAAGATGTTCGGCGGTAAGAACATCGATCTGGATGGCATACAGTGGATGCTTGGCGATGTCGCAACAGAGCTTGAAGCGTCCCGGCTTTTGTACCGCGCTGCAGCCAATGCGCTTGGAACACCAGAAGGTCCGCTTATGGCGGCCCACGCCAAACGGTTCGTGCCAGATGCAGCGGTGAAAGCTGCGAACACATGTACCCAGGTGCTGGGTGGTATGGGGTTGCTGAAGCCCTACGGGATGGACAGACTATCCCGGCTTTCCCAAATGCTTCGTATTGTCGACGGAACAACCGAAATCAGCCGCGTTGTGATCGGGCGAAGCCTGAAAAAACGTGCGGCCCAGTTAAAAACACCTGTCATCCCGAAAGGTTTTGGCGAAAGCTAAACACAATTTAAAACGAGATGGCCTCTGACCCATTCTAACGGTCAGGGGCCATTTCTTTGCGCATCACCTAATTAAAGCCCAAACCGGTCCATCATTGAATTCCAGCGCAGAAAAGCGGGCAGGAACCACGGTGTTCCATTGTAAAAGGGCTTTGACTCAAAGGACAGATCGTCGAGTTCGGTGCGTCCTTCCGGATCTCCCAGCATTTGTAATGCAACTTTCCGGCCAAAATAGCTAGCGCGGCCGACGCCGGAACCGCAGTAGCCCATGACATAGTGTACGCCATCATGCACCCCAAGGTGCGGTGCGTGATCAAAAGTATAGGCCACAGTACCTGACCATGCATGGGTGACCTGAGTGTCAGATAACTGCGGAAAAATACGGTGCATCATTCGTCTGAGGTCAGGTACATAGCGATCAGGTCGATCCGCAAGATCAAAGGCCCGACCGCCAAAGATCATCCGCGTACCATCGGGCGACGGTCGGTAGTAAAGTACAAGGCGCGAGCTTTCCCCAAACCCGCGGTTCTTCGGCGAAAGTTCTGACATCAATCCGGCTGGCAATTGTTCCGTCGCGATGATGGCAGAACGGATGGGAATGACGCGGTGGTGGAAAAAGGGCATTTCTGGCCCGGAATATCCGTTTGTTGCGACCAGAACCTGCCCGGCTGTAACTTCCGTTTCGCCAATACGTACGGTCAGTTTGGCGCCATTCCTTGTCACCCCGGTTACACGGGCGGGCGCAATGATTTGTGCGCCAGCTACAAGAACCCTTTCGACCAGTGCTCTCGCATAAAGACCGGGGTGCAGATGACCGTCATCTAGATAAACAACGCCACCATGATAATGATCACTGCCAATTTCTGCGTGTTGGGCCGCGCGTGGTATCATTTCAAACTGCATGCCTGTCGCACTAGCCAGGTCTTCCGACTCGCGGGCCACGCTTTCATAGCCTTCCGGTTTAACGACGCCCCGGAAACGTCCAGTCAAATGCAAGCCGCAGTCGATCTTTTCTTCGACAAGGAAGTTTTTCAGGTAGTTCAGGCAATCCATCGATTCTCGCAGAATCGCGGTGGCTTTTTCTTGCCCGAAAGCAGATTTCAAACCGGACAGACCCAATTTGTGAAAGGACGGGCCAATCAGCCCACCGTTGCGCGACGAACAGCCGTAAGCGGGCATTCCGGCGTCAACGACCAAAACTTCGCGGCCAGAGCGCGCCAATGTCAGGGCCGCAGAAAGGCCGCTGTAGCCAGCGCCAACGATCAGGGTTTCTACATGCTTGGGCAGGTTATCAGGCGAGCTTGCCGCGACAGATAAATGCGGTTCAGCAGCATCCCACCAATAGGGTCGGGTCAGATAGTTTGCCAACGCGTGACTCCTCCGGTCGATCAGACAGGAACAAATTTTGCCTGTTTCGGATCGTAGGCTTCAAGACCACCTTCCGCAATGTCATTCCAAAGGCCATGAATGCTTAATTCTTCTTCTTTCACGGCATCGCGAACGAACGGAAAAGTTATGAGGTTCTCTAACGAGATTAATACGGCTTCTTTTTCCAGTGCACGTTCACGATCTGGTTCGCTTTCTATATGGCGAACACGTTCGAAGCCGGGGCGCAAAATATCCATCCAACGCCCAATGAAGCTGGATTCTTCATCAAGATCGGGTGCCTTACCAGAGCACATTTCATGGCATCCGTGAACTCCGCCACAATTAGAGTGACCCAATACGATAATATGGGCAACTTTCAACACTGTTACGGCGTATTCAACCGCTGCGGATGTGCCGTGATGATCGCCATCCGGTGCATAGGGTGGGACGAGATTTGCAATGTTGCGATGGATGAAAAATTCACCCTGTTCTGCCCCGAAAATCGAGGTCACGTGAACGCGGGAATCGCAGCATGAGACAACCATGGCCCGAGGTCGCTGGCCCTCTGTCGCAAGCCGCCTGTACCAGACTTTGTTTTCCGCATAGCTGGTCGCCTTCCAGCCCTGGTAACGTTGCACCAGATAGGCTGGCAGCGGTTTTGCATGATCCATTGCGTGTGCCCCTCTTATATACCTCCAGCGTATCTATGCGAAATTTGTACGAAATTCGAGCGAATTCTGTGTTTGGCCTCAACCTTTTCGAAGGGTCGAGAGTAGAATATCGCCATGCTGTGGGGGCGTTCAGAAGCGGGGTGAGCTTATGGAGATTGTAACCGTACTCAGACATGAAGAAACAGTCAGGATCAATCCTGATCGACTGACGGAGCTTTTCCTAAATTTGGGTGAGACAGCGGCAGAGGAATTTATTTGCTGGGCTGTCGAGGACCTTGCAATTAAAATTTCAGAGATTAAACGCGCGGCCTCAAATAAACAGTACGATCTATTACAACTTAGTTCAGAACAGGTGGCGGAGATAGCGACGCGGGTTGGCCTAACGAGTTTGGCGCGTGTCGCACTGGATGTGGACTATTGCCTGAAAATTGAAACGGATACAGCATTGTCAGCCACTGTTGCGCGGCTTATCCGCATCGGAGAGATGTCTCTTTTGAAGGTTTGGGACGAACGAGATTTATCTGTTTGATGCGCCGCTTATTGCCCCTTTGCTGGTTCCAAGCAAACCGATAGGGTGACGGGCAGACAAAGCAGTGAAAAGGTCACGGGATGCCGCTGAAATTTGCAAATGGGGATACCTCGTCGATCCCGGTGCACGTCGTTAAAAAAGACGCTTTTAAGGGTTGGTTGGCAAGCCAGCCTGAAGAGGTTGCCTCATGGCTGGGCCGGACCGGATTCGAGGCGGAAGCTGGTGAATCGCAACTTGTCCCGGGCGCAAGTGGAAATCCTCAGATGGCCGTTGTTGGCTATGGTACTGCTAAAAGCCGTGCGCGTGGCCGGTTTCATATTGCGCGTGCAGCCAGAGCGTTGCCAAAGGGAACGTATCATATTGCAAGCGGACTTATAGGGCCCGCCCTCGAAGAAGCAGCCCTTGGCTGGTTATTGGCCAGTTACCGGTTTGACCGGTACCGAAAGCAAAAACCGCAAAAAGCACGCCTCAAAGCACCCAAAGGTGTTGATGCGGCACGCTTGGAAGTTATCGCTGAAGGAGAGGCGCTGACGCGTGACTTAATCAATACACCAGCATCTGACATGGGGCCGGACGAGCTTGAGTCCGTCTTTTTGGCGTTGGCGGACCAGCACAGCGCATCGGCTGCGATAATAAGTGGTGATGATTTACTCAAACATAATTTCCCAATGATTCATGCGGTTGGACGCGCGTCAGATCGGACACCGCGGTTGCTTGACATGCGTTGGGGTACGGCGGGGCCGATGCTCACGTTGGTGGGTAAAGGTGTCTGTTTTGATACAGGCGGATTAAATTTGAAGCCGAGTTCATCAATCGGGCTTATGAAAAAGGACATGGGTGGGGCCGCCGCCGCCCTTGGGCTGGCCCATATGATTATGTCACTGGGCCTGCGTTTGCGATTGCGTGTCTTGGTGCCTGCTGTCGAAAACAGTGTTTCAGGCAATGCATTTCGCCCGCAAGATATTTTGACATCGCGCAAAGGATTAACCGTTGAAATAAACAACACCGACGCCGAAGGTCGGCTGGTTTTGGCGGATGCTTTGGCTCTGGCAGATGAAGAGAAGCCCGATTGTCTGATTTCGATGGCGACATTAACGGGTGCGGCCCGTGTCGCCGTTGGACCAGATTTGGCCCCGTATTTCGCAGATGATTCTGGGTTCGTCGGAGCGCTCGAAGCAGCGGCTGCGCAAGTTTGTGACCCGGTCTGGCGAATGCCCTTCTGGTCGCCTTACGAAAACCTGATCGAACCGGGCATAGCCGACCTTGATAACGCCCCAAAAGGTGGATTTGCGGGGGCGATCACTGCGGCCCTGTTTTTGCGTCGTTTTGTCGAAAACTCGCCAAAATACGCACATTTTGATATTTATGGATGGCAACCGACCGCTGCCCCTGCCCGGCCCAAGGGTGGTGTAGGACAAGCAACTCGCGCTATTCTAGAGGCGCTGCCATCGATTTTGGAGATTTAGATGGACCGACGTTTGATACCAGCGAACGAACGCGTTGCCGCTTTGCATCTGAAGGGGAAAGTTGAGGCAGAGCAATATCTGAAAGGGGCGGCGCGTCAGGTGACGGCGTCCGAAGCAAACCTTTTGCGCGCGCCGGGTGGTAAACGGGATCGCCAGTTGCTGATGGGGGAAAGGGTCACCGCCTATGAGGACCGTGCCGGATATGCGTTTGTTCAGGCAGCACGCGACGGGTACGTCGGGTATGTCGATAGCCTGGCAATTGGCCCGGCGCAAAGTATGACTCATTGGATCGCGAGCCGGTCAACGCATATTTATTCAACTGCCAATTTCAAGAGCCCGGAAACAGGAACACTGTCGTTTGGCTGCGAAGTCTGTGCCAGATCACAGGCGGAAAATTTTGTCGAAATCGGAGACGGGCAATTTCTGCCGTTGCAGCATTTGCTGGAAATCGGCGAAGGATTGCAAGATATGGTGTCCGTTGCCGAAATGTTCCTTGGAACGCCTTATCTCTGGGGGGGCAACAGCGGCACCGGAATAGACTGTTCAGGGCTGCTGCAGGCGGCTTGCCTTGCCTGTGGTATTCCCTGCCCACGCGACAGTGACCAGCAAGAGGCGCAGCTTGGAAAAGAATTGCCCAAAGAAACACCCCTTGAACGAGGTGATCTGGTGTTCTGGAAAGGACATGTTGGATTGATGCTGGACGGCGAGATTTTGCTTCACGCAAACGCGCATCACATGGTTGTGGCGGTTGAGCCTCTGACCGAAGCGATCAGTCGTATTTCAGCTAAAGAATTTGGTGATGTTACGGCTTTCAAGCGATTGTGATTTAATCGATTGGCCGGATGAGTTTGCGCTCCAGAATGCGCAACACCTTTTTCAGATCAGCCCCACGCTTTAGGATTTGCCCGTCCATTGCGATAACGGAATATTGCCCTTGTCGCAGGCGCATTTTAGGGCGCTTTTCTATTCGGTAAAGCGGATGCTCTGCGGTGCGGCGGAAGACAGAAAAAACAGCGACATCCCGCAGACAGGAAATGCCATAATCGCGCCACTCACCGGCAGCGACCATACGCCCATAAAGCGCCAGAATATCCCCGAGCTCTTTCCGGTCAAAACTGATCTGATCCGGAATCCCGTTGCTTTGCGGAAAAGGCGTCGGTGACTGAATTGTCATATTGTAAGACTGGCCTGTGTTTCGGACAAAATCAAGCGCTGCCCCGAGTTTGCCTAAAAAAGATCAGGAAAGAGCCTTGCCACAGCTATTATACAGCCCTGATTACCTGTTCAATTTGCCTTGTAGCGACCAACGCTAGCCTCGGTGTCATGGATTAACAGCCCCCACCCAGCCTGTGGCACCGGGGCAAGATCAACCAAAGCCCTCACCTCTGTGGTGGGGGCTTTGTCTTTTGCAGTCTTCCTTAAAACCTGGTCCGAAAACGACAACGCAGTTATGGCGGAGCGCATTGTTGGCAATGGTTAAATCATAGGGCCGTACTGCGATTCGTGGCATTGGATTGTTGGTCACTTTTAACGATGGGTCGTGACAGCCCAGATTGGCGTCGTCTTTGAGTTGATAAGTTTCATGGATTCGATCAAAGTGACTCCGAGTTTTAAAAAGGGAGGAGTGACCATGCGCACCCGTGCAGCCGTTGCCTTAGAGGCGGGAAAACCGCTTGAGATTATGGAAGTGAACCTTGAAGGCCCGAAGGCGGGCGAGGTTTTGGTTGAAATCAAGGCAACCGGAATTTGCCATACCGACGAGTTTACCCTTTCAGGGGCTGATCCGGAGGGGCTTTTCCCGGCGATTTTGGGGCACGAGGGTGCAGGTGTGGTTCTGGAAGTTGGGGCTGGTGTGAGCAGCCTGAAACCCGGCGATCACGTGATCCCGCTCTATACCCCGGAATGTCGCGAATGCGAATATTGCCTTAACCCGAAAACCAACCTGTGCCAGTCGATCCGCAGCACACAGGGTCAAGGCCTGATGCCGGATGGAACAAGCCGGTTTTCAATGCTCGATGGGACGCCGATCTTGCACTACATGGGGTGTTCAACCTTCTCAAATCATACGGTTCTGCCGGAAATCGCATTGGCAAAAGTCCGCAAAGACGCGCCATTTGACAAGATTTGCTACATTGGTTGCGGGGTCACCACGGGCATTGGTGCGGTGATCAATACAGCAAAAGTAGAAATTGGGTCCAGGGGGATCGTTTTTGGCCTGGGGGGTATCGGTCTCAACGTGATTCAGGGGCTGCGGTTGGCAGGCGCTGATCAGATTGTTGGCGTTGACCTGAACCCAACCAAAGTTGAAATGGCAACACGTTTCGGCATGACGGACTTCGTGAACCCAACTGAGGTTGAGGGCGATCTGGTCGCGCATCTGGTTGAACTGACTGGCGGTGGCGCGGACTATACGTTTGACGCAACAGGAAACGTTGGTGTGATGCGGGCGGCGCTTGAATCTGCGCACAAGGGCTGGGGTGAAAGCATAATCATTGGCGTTGCACCCGCCGGAGCAGAGATTTCGACCCGACCTTTCCAGCTTGTCACCGGCCGGAGTTGGCGCGGTACAGCCTTTGGCGGCGCGCGCGGTCGTACCGATGTGCCAAAAATTGTTGATTGGTATATGGCCGGAAAGATCGAGATCGACCCGATGATTACCCATGTGCTGCCACTGGAGGACATCAACAAAGGCTTCGACTTGATGCACGAAGGCAAATCGATCAGGGCTGTGGTGGAGTTCTAGGGACCCAAAGATTTTAACGAGCAGCGTGTTCCTGTTTTGGAGCGCGCGGTTCGTTATCGAGCGTTTTGAGAACCATATCGCGCCATGAACATGTCCACGGTGCCGGCGATGATTTTGTCGATTTCGGCTTGGGTTGGTACAGAGGTTACGTGGAAACTGACGCGTACCCAGATATCAGTTTTGCAGAGAGCCGCAAACTGATCTGCGGCGAGATCAAGGTCATCTATATTCAATTCGCCGCGGCGAACACCGGCGGCGAACAGAATTTTCAGCCTTTCGCGCCCAAGTTCCGGACCGGATTTATAGAATGCCCGAGCGAGTTCAGGAAAGCGGTCAGATTCACCGACAGCCAACCTGTGAATGCTTTGAGAGAATGGGCTGATGAGAAAATTAACAAGAATAGATGCGGCAACCGTCAGCAGCTCATCAATGGGTTTGTCGCATTTTTCCAGATCAAACGCGGCATCTGCCTGCTTCAAGCATTGTTCTTTGCAAATTTCCAGAAACAGGATGCGCTTGTCAGGAAAGTAACTGTAGAGCGTAGCCTTTGAAACGCCAGCTTCGCGTGCAATGTCGTCAACGCTTGCGCCTTCAAAGCCGTCTCTTAAAAAAACATTGCGCGCGCCTTCAATCACCTGATCGAATTTTCGACCTTTTCGAATGGTGCCAACGTCCGCGTTCATATGTTTTCCCCTAGGATCACGGACAAGTATAAACTGATCAGTTCAATTCCAACAAGGTGACAAAAACACCCAATCAAACCATATCGCTACTGAAGCAGGCATATCTTTGGTTATTTGTCTTTGGTGTCGGGCTTTGTGACTTCGGTTGGTTGAAAAGTACCCTGATCCGCACCATCAGATTCTGGGTAGGTCAGAGTAGGGAATTCTACGCTCAAGTTTCCTGCGCTGGCAGGTATGGCAGCGATTGTAACTGCAAGGATAAAGGCGGACGTTTTGAGTATGGACATTGCTGATCACTTTCTAAACCGATTAGTTCACTTTATCTAAACTGATTAGTTTAGAATTCAAGTGCATACTTCGAAAATTCGCGGTGATTTGCCTTGAATTTGGCGGGTGGATTGATACTTTAGAACAATTCTAAAAGGAAAAAGTTATGATCCCCGGATTTAGCCAGCGCCGTCGCTTTTCAGATTTGACCGAGCAGGAAATTATCGCTCTTGCCATTTCATCAGAAGAAGATGACGCTCGGATTTATCGAACGTATGCAGAGCGCCTAAGGGCGGATTACCCTGCTTCGTCTGCAGTATTTGACGGCATGGCTGTTGAAGAGCAGGAACATCACCGAAGGCTCATAGAACTTCATCAGGAACGATTTGGTGACGTCATACCGCTGATCCGCCGCGAACATGTTTCTGGCTTTTATGCGCGCAGACCTGTCTGGCTTGTCGAGAACCTTGGCCTTGAAAGAATGCGGGACGAAGCTGCCCGTATGGAACACGACGCCGCAGAATTCTACACGAAGGCTGCGGGCAGGATGACAGACGCAACAACGCGCAAGTTGCTGAGTGATCTGGCGGCGGCAGAAGCAAGCCACGAACACTCTGCCCAATCGTTGCAAGACGAGCATCTGACAGAGGATGCAAAATCTGACGAAGATCGCGCAGCGCACCGCCAATTCATACTGACCTGGGTTCAGCCCGGGCTTGCCGGTTTGATGGACGGGTCCGTTTCGACCCTGGCGCCGATTTTCGCCGTGGCCTTTGCGACCCATGATACACACACAACATTTCTGGTTGGCCTTGCCGCGTCAGTTGGTGCCGGTATTTCGATGGGCTTCACCGAAGCAGCCTCGGATGATGGAGAACTGTCAGGGCGTGGATCACCGTTAAAACGTGGAATAGCAGCCGGGGTCATGACCACGATTGGCGGTCTGGGACATGCGCTACCTTATCTGATACCGGATTTTTGGACCGCAACGATTATTGCTTTGATCGTGGTGTTTATTGAGTTGTGGGCGATCGCCTGGATCCAGAACAAATTCATGGAAACACCGTTTTTGCGCGCGACATTTCAGGTGGTTCTCGGGGGTGCTTTGGTCTTTGCAGCGGGGGCGTTAATTGGGGGTGGTTAAACCGACCATTGCCACAGATACGCGTACGCGATAGGCCTCGGACAAGGCGGCGCGAACCATGATCCAGATTTTCTTTAAGACACTTCCATTTTTTGCGCTGATCGGTCTTGGGTACTGGGCGTGCAGAACGCGGTTCTTCACGGAAGAAGCAGCCGCTTATCTAACTAAATTTGTGTTTTATTTTGCTCTGTCGGCCATGCTTTTTCGCTTTGCGGCCAGTCTGCCAATCTCCGAAGTTTTTGATACGCAATTTGCATACGCGTATTTGGCAGGATGTTTCACGGTCTATTTTTTGTTCACCGCAGTTGCCTTGTTTCGCGGAATTGGCATCGAGGAAGCCGCGATAGAGGCCCAATGTTCAGTGATCGGGAACGTAGGTTTTCTGGGCGTGCCGATGCTGGTTGTTTTATTGGGTGAAGCTGCGGCAGGGTCAGTCTTACTGATACTTGCGATTGATCTGATCGTCTTTTCCAGCCTTATTGTCATCCTCATAACAGGCGGCCGCGATGGGCGCATGTCGTTTGGAATGCTGCGAACTGTGGGCCTTGGGCTGCTCAAGAACCCAATGATTGTGTCGATAAGCCTTGGTTTGATTTGTTCGGGATTATCATTACCAATCCCTGCGCCTGTAGACGAATTCTTGTCAATTTTGGGCGCTGCTGCAACGCCTGGCGCTTTGTTTGCGATTGGCGCGTCGCTTGCTGGTAAATCTGCAGAACGCCTGTCGGTTGCCAGTTGGTTGAGTTTTGGAAAATTGGTGCTTCACCCCATTGCCGTCGCGTTCTTTGCGTTGATGGTTTTTGACGTCGATCAGTTCTCTGCATACGTTATGATTTCGGCGGCCGCGTTACCTGTGGCTGGAAACGTCTACATTCTGGCACAACACTATGGTGTTGCACCGCAACGGGTATCAGCCTCGATCCTGATCTCTACAGCGATCAGCGTGTTAACTGTGAGCTTGGTCATTGCGGTCTTGCAAGGATAAACACGCCGAAGGTTTCATAAAAGATCGAAGTTCGATTTGTCGGTTGGCGTAAGTGATCTGTCGATTGTATCGGTCCCAAAGAATGTAAATACAGTTTAGGTTTGTCTCATACGCACGTCCTGTTAGTAGAGGGCAACGCGATAAAAAGGGGCGATCCAATGGAAACCATCTCTGAAAACAAATGCTTTGGTGGCACACAGGGTGTCTATAGCCACACATCAGCAGTGTGCGGTTGTGAAATGACGTACGGGTTGTTCCTGCCGGAAGAGGTGGAATTTGGCCCGGTTCCGGTTCTTTGGTATTTGTCCGGGCTAACCTGCACCCACGAAAATGCGATGGTCAAAGCAGGAGCGCAAGCCTGGGCGGCTGAGCAGGGCATTGCTTTGGTTTTTCCAGACACATCCCCTCGTGGTGACGGTGTTGCTGATGACGATGCCTTTGATCTGGGCCAAGGCGCGGGTTTCTATGTGAACGCGACAGAGGCACCATGGGCACCACATTTTCAGATGTGGGATTATGTGACAGAAGAGCTTCCCGCACTCTTGTTTGAAAACTTTGCGATCGATGAAGCGCGCCAAAGCATCACTGGCCACTCGATGGGTGGCCATGGTGCATTGACGATTGCGATGAATTTACCAGAACGTTTTCGTTCTGTTTCAGCCTTTTCACCAATTGCCAATCCGACCAAATCTGATTGGGGCCGCAACCAGTTAACGGCGTATCTTGGCTCGGACGAAGGCAAATGGGCAGCCAATGATGCAAGCCTGCTGATGCGCGAAAAAGGTTTTCCCGGTCCGGTTCTGATTGATCAGGGAACAGAGGATCAGTTTCTTGACCTGTTAAAGCCGGAGGCTTTGGCAGACGCAATCGCGACACGTCGGCAAGAAGCAATTGTTCGGATGCAAAAAGGGTATGACCACAGCTATTTCTTCATTTCCACCTTCATGGAAGACCACGTGAATTTCCATGCAGAAGCTCTCTATGCGGGGTAAATCATGAGCCATTATGATCTGATCGTTATCGGAAGCGGCCCTGCGGGTCGCGCCGCCGCTATTCAGGCTGGAAAGCTTAAGCGCAACGTTTTGGTGGTTGAACGCAGCGGGCGAATGGGCGGCGTATCTGTTCATACAGGGACGATTCCATCAAAAACGCTCCGCGAAACGGTGTTGAACCTGTCAGGCTGGCGCGAACGCAGTTTTTATGGCCGTTCCTACCGGGTGAAAGACCAGATCAATGCGGGCGACCTGAAGGCCCGTATGCACATGACTTTGGACCATGAAGTCGATGTTCTGGAACATCAGTTTGCCCGTAATCATGTAACAACGGTCGAAGGTGTGGCACGTTTTGTCGGCGAACATGACATCGAGATTACGAACGAAACTGGCGAAGTTAGCCGGCTTACTGCTGACAGATTTCTGATTTCGACAGGGACGCGCCCCTATCGACCCGAGTATGTGCCGTTTAACGGCACCAATATTCTGGACAGTGATGAGTTTCTTGAACTGTCACAAATTCCCCGAAGCCTGATTGTTGTTGGGGCCGGTGTTATTGGGGTGGAATACGCCACGATGTTCGCAGCCCTTGATGTGCGGGTCACATTGGTTGAGCCGCGTGAAACATTCCTCGATTTCATCGATAAAACTCTGATTGGCGAGTTTACCCACCAGGTGCGCGAAAACGGTTTGGATCTGCGCCTTGGCTCTGAGATCGAGAAGGTCGAGGATAAGGGTGAGTTCGTTGAAATCTCGCTCGACAACGGTCGGCATGTCCGCGCTGAAATGTTGCTATTTGCCGCCGGGCGTCTCGGGGCTACGGGTGAACTCAATCTGAAAGCCGCCGGGTTAGAGACTGATCATCGAGGTCGCTTGGAAGTGGATCGGAAAAGCTATCAGACAAAGGTGCCACATATCTACGCAGCCGGTGATGTGATTGGTCACCCAAGTCTTGCGTCGACGGCATTACAACAAGGCCGCGTTGCCGCATGTCACGCCCTTGATACGCCAACGCTCAAGGAAAGCCCGTGGTTCCCCTACGGCATCTATTCCGTTCCTGAAATTTCCACCTGCGGCATGTCCGAGGAAGAGGCGCAGCAACGTGGCATTCCTTACGAGGTTGGCACCGCACGCTTTCGCGAAACATCGCGCGGTCAAATCATGGGGCTTGATCATGGAATGCTGAAAATGCTGGTGTCGCTTAAAACGCGCCGTCTGCTTGGTGTTCAGATTATGGGGGAAGGTGCGACGGAACTTATTCACATCGCCCAAGCAGTTTTGAACCTGAAAGGCACCGTGGATTATTTCGTGCAGAATACATTCAACTACCCGACATTGGCAGAAGCTTACAAAATCGCCGGGCTTGATGCGTTTAACAGAATGCCGATACCCGAAGAGTACCGGGTAAAACCCAAGCCACAGAAAGCAGCAGAGTGAGCGCGATTTACGTTGATGCAGACGCCTGCCCTGTGAAGGCCGAGGCAGAACGTGTCGCTACCCGTCACAAGCTTACGATGTATGTCGTTTCAAATGGCGGTATCCGGCCGTCTCCAAATCCGTTAGTTGAAACGGTGATCGTACCGGATGGTCCTGATGTAGCCGATATGTGGATCGCAGAGCGCGCTGGGCGCGGTGATGTGGTCGTGACAGGCGATATTCCCCTGGCGGCGAAATGCGTTGCATCTGGCGCGCGCGTCTTGCGTCACAATGGTGAAGCGCTGACCGAGGCGAATATCGGCAATCAGCTAGCAACGCGTGACTTGATGACAGATCTGCGCGCGGCGGACCCGTTTCGCCAAGGAGGCGGTCGACCTTTTTCGAAGGCTGACAGGTCGCGGTTTCTGGATGCGTTGGAGCGTGAAGTCCGGGTAGCACTTCAGGCATAGCCCACCCGCGATTTAGCGACAGCTATGTCGCGGACGGAACAGCAGCCTGGCGGGTTTTGGGTCAATCAAGTTGTATAGGAGCCGTTTTGACTTTCGCAACAACTCAGCAAAAAACATCTTTGGGTGCTATTTGGGCGCTCTTCGCTGTGATGTGTTTTTCAGTCAATGACGTGACGATCAAGTTTCTGAGTGGTGATTATGCCCTGCACCAGATTGTACTGATCCGCTCTTTTGTCGGTATGGCTGTTTTGCTGGCTGTAATTATGCCGCTGGAAGGTGGGTATCACCTTATTAAGACACGGCGGTTGGGGCTGCACATTATCCGCGGACTCTGCGTTGTTTTTGCGAATATGACCTTCTTCCTGGGCCTTTCAGTATTGCCGTTGGCCGATGCAGTCGCTGTCTTTTTTATTAGCCCGATGATCATCACAACCTTGTCGGTGTTGGTTTTGAAGGAAAAGGTCGGGCTGTTTCGCTGGGGAGCGGTTATTGTCGGTATGCTCGGTGTGCTGGTGATGTTTCGCCCGGGTGGCGAAAGCTTCAGGTTGGCGCTTTTATTGCCGTTTGCTGCCGCCTTTGGGTACGCCTTTCTGCATATTCTGACACGCTTTATTGGCGGAACAGAACGTGCATCAACCATGGCATTTTACATTCAGTTTGTTTTTATAATCGTCAGCGGGTTGATTGGCTTGATGTTGGGCGATGGGAAGTTTGCGGGTGGGGATGAACCGATGCTGGAGTTTCTGTTTCGCAGCTGGGTCTGGCCGGCAGTATCGGATTATCCTTTGCTGGGCCTAATCGGGGCGACCAGTGCAATGGGTGGTTATTTTATCAGTCAGGCCTATCGACTTTCAGAAGCCAGCCTTATTGCGCCCATGGAGTATGGCGCGCTGGTCGCGGCAATATTCTTTGGAGTTGTTGTTTTTGGCGAATGGCCGGATTTCGTAAGCTGGTTTGGTATTGTTCTGATCGCAGGGGCCGGGTTATGCGTGATCTGGCGCGAGTCAGTGCTGAACAAACGCCAGCGTGCAGCCCTTCCACGGTCAAAGCATTAGAACTGGTTTCGCTGCAATCCGTTAGCGGTTAAAGCGGTTTGCAAATCGAGAACAAGGGAATTTCAATGTCGCAACCCAAAGCCGTCATCTTCGATATTGGAAATGTTCTGATCGAATGGAACCCCGAACGATATTTTGACCAGGTGATCGGACAAGAGCAACGGGAAAGGATGTTTTCCGAGGTTGATATCCATGGAATGATGGAACGGATTGATGCGGGTGCACCCTTTGCCGAAACCGTGGCGGAAATGGCGGGCGAAAACAGCAAGTGGCACGATGCGATCTTGCATATTCGCGATCATTGGACAGACGTTGCAAGCCCTGCAATTGACCATTCCGTACGCTTGCTCAGAGCGTTGAAAGACAACAACGTTCCAGTTTTTGCACTGACAAATTTTGGAGTTCAGAACTTTCCGCTTAGCGAGGCAAAATATTCTTTTCTGGGTGAATTTGACCGCAGATATATTTCAGGGGAATTGGGGCTAATTAAACCCGACCCGCAAATCTATGCGATCGTTGAGGCCGATACCGGGTTAGCACCCGAAAATTTGCTTTTCACAGATGATCGTGAAGATAATATCACTGCTGCCAACGTACGAGGTTGGAAAACACATTTGTTCGATGGACCAGAGGGGTGGGCGCAAACGCTTGTTTCATATGGTTTGCTTGATCCCGCGGAGGCAGGTTTATGAAGTTTGAGGTTATTGAGTTTGAGGCAGACAGCCTGTTGAGCTGGGACGGGCTGTGCGAAACCTTTCTTGAAGGTCACAAGCTGCCCAAAGCTGAAATTGACGACACATTCCTTTATCGTGGTAAGGATACGCTCTTGTCACGTGCGGCATGGATTGATGGCATGGGAATTGCCGTAAAATCCGCTACGATTTATCCGGATAATCCTGCTAAGGGCACCCCGATGATCAATGGGGCGGTCAGCCTGTTCTCCGATTCCGAAGGAACGCTGGACGCGCTGATAGACTTTCATCTGGTGACAAAATGGAAAACCGCTGGTGACAGTTTGCTTGGGGCGAAGCTTTTGGCGCGCCCTGATAGCCGTAAAATCCTGATTGTTGGTGCTGGTACAGTAGGGCGAAATTTGCGTTCTGCTTACGTCAGCGCCTTTCCAGATGCGGAGTTTATGGTCTGGAACCGCACCTCTGCCGGGGCAGAGGCATTTGCATTGGAGTTTGAAAATACAGTCGCGGTTACGGATCTGCAGGCAGCCGTTGTTGACGCCGACATTGTAACATCTGCCACGATGTCGACCGAGCCGCTGATCATGGGAGAGTGGCTGAAACCTGGTCAGCACATTGACCTGATTGGTGCGTATCGTCCGGACATGCGCGAGGTTGATGATACCGCGCTACTTCGTTCTCGGGTTTTTGTGGACAGCCGTGACACAACGCTTGACCATATAGGTGAGCTGAAAACTCCGCTGGCTGAGAGCGTGATAAGTCGCGAACATGTTGTGGCGGATTTCTATGACGTAAAGACAGGTGGGTTTAAACGGACATCAGCGGATGAAATCACCCTTTTCAAAAATGGCGGTGGCGCGCATCTGGACCTGATGACCAGCCGCTATATTCTGAAAGCATGGATTAGCAGATGATCACGGAACAGAAAATCAACGAATTTCAGCGAGACGGTGCAACCTGCATCCGGGGGGCGTTCAAAGACTGGGTTGATGTTATGGCCGTAGGGGTTGAGCGCAACATGGCAGAGCCGGGCCAATACGCCTCAGAAAATGCTGTGACGAAAGGTCGGTTTTTCGACGACTATTGCAACTGGACACGGATACCCGAGTTTGAGCGCATCGTACGCGAAAGCCCAATGGCAGAGATTGCGGCGCAGGTGATGCAGTCCAGGTCCGCGCAGTTTTTTCATGACCATGTGTTGGTCAAGGAAAGCGGCACACCAAAGCCCACGCCCTGGCATCAGGACGGGCCATATTATTTTGTCGAAGGTGAACAAACCGTTAGCTTCTGGGTTCCACTGGATCCGGTTGATACTGCCAGTTTGCGCCTGATTGCCGGGTCACACCATTGGGACAAGCCCGTACGGCCCGTTAGCTGGGCAGACAACAGTGATTTCTATGAAGGCGATCAGGAATGGATCGAAGTCCCTGACCCTGATGGCGACGATGGGGAATATGACGTTCGCGAATGGGCCATGCAGCCGGGGGATGCCGTACTGTTTGACTACCGCACAGTGCACGGTGCGCGCGGCAATCCGGGGGGCGCACGGCGACGGGCACTTTCAATGCGTTGGGTTGGTGATGACGCGCGGTTCATTGAACGACCCGGGCGAACTTCACCTCCGTTTCCGGGGCATGATATGGTTGCAGGGCAGCGCCTGCGCGAGGATTGGTTTCCTGTAATCTGGAAAGGCTGAGATGGGCTGGATTCTGTTTCTGTTATTAATTGGTGCCATTGCGGTCGTGCCTCTGGTTTTGGAAAGCCGCAGGTTGCCAATGGATCAGGCAGAACGGGCCAATGCGCCGGGTCGGTTTGCGAACCTGTCCCGCGGGATGACGCACTACGATTGGTCTGGCCACATAGATGGGCCAGTCGCTGTTTGTGTTCATGGGCTGACCTCGCCAAGCTTTGTCTGGAGCGCTGTTGTAAAAATACTGACCCTGATAGGGTTTCGCATCCTGACCTATGATCTTTACGGGCGAGGATTTTCTGATCGGCCGAAGGACGCGCAGGATGCAGACTTCTTTGTCACCCAACTGAATGAACTGATGGATGATCAGGATGTAGGGGACAATGTCACCTTGCTTGGGTATTCAATGGGCGGCGCAATTGCGACAGCCTATGCTGCGCGCCATCGCGACAGGCTTGAACGGCTCGTCCTGATCGCGCCGGGTGGCCTTGGCCATGATCTTGGAAAATTCTTTGAGTTTGCTGCGAAAACACCGCTGATAGGTGATTGGCTTTTCCTCACGTTTGGGGGATTTATGCATCGGCGCAATATTGCGAAAGAAGCAGCAGTTTGGCCAACCGAGGTTCCGGATATCCATGAAGATCAAGCAAACGAAACCCATTTTCAGGGTTTTCTGCCAGCAGTTCTGTCTAGCATGCGTCACATGCTGAGTAACGATCAGGAACCGGAACATCGCGCAATAGAAAAAACGGATTTACCGGTTCTTGCGATCTGGGGGGAAGAGGATGACGTTATCCCGATTTCAGGACTTGGCAGGTTGGCGGAGTATCACAGGGATGCGAGACAGGTCTCTATCCCCGGCGCGCCGCATGCGTTGGCCTATACCCATCCCAAGGATGTACAAAAGGCCCTTCAGGATTTGTTGCATGACGGGCTTTAGCTGACGGATATTCAGGCCGCAACGGCAAGCGGTTTTTCACGCACAGGCAAATGCACGATGGCTGAAAATGCACCAACGCCAACGCCAACCCACCAGACCGCCGTATAGTCGCCGTAGATGTCATACATCCGTCCGCCCAGCCAAACACCCAGAAAACTTCCAAGTTGGTGGCTGAAGAAGACAATTCCGTACAACGTGCCCATGTTCCGCAGGCCGTAGATATGCGCAACCAGACCAGCCGTAAGCGGTACAGTTGCCAGCCAGAGAGAGCCCATCGCGAAGGAAAAAAGGACTACGGATGTCGGTGTGATTGGCATTAGGATAAAGGCTGCAGCAATTAGGGTTCGGCCCGTGTAAATTCCCGCCAGAAGGTACTTGCGGGAATAGCGATTGCCCAGCCAGCCCGCAAAAATTGTACCCGCAATATTTGTCAAACCGATCAGAGATATTGCAAGAGCGCCGAGGCTTGATGTCGTCGAAACCCCAATCGCCGCCAGTGTGCCCGAAGGGTCAATTGCGCCGCACATTTCGGTCACAAATGCAGGGAAATGTGCTGTGATGAATGCAAGTTGATAGCCACACGAAAAGAAACCGAAAAATATTAACGAATAAGATGGATCTCTGAACGCTTTGAGCAAGTTCTGACCCATCGATCCCTCAAGCTCGGTCCTGCTAACAGGCTGCGGGCTGCGCATCATTGGCAACGCGAAAAGTGCTAGAAGTATGAGAGCTGCAAAAACCATGAACACCTGTTGCCATTGCATAAAGCCAAGCAGGAACTCGGCAAAAGGTGCGCCAATAACTTGTCCGGCAGATCCCGCTGCGGTGGCAATACCCATGGCGACCGATCGGTTTTTGTCACTGGCTGCGCGGCCAACAACCGCCAAAATTACGCCAAACCCCGTTCCGGCGACGCCAAAGCCGACGAGAATTTCAAGCCATTGATGTGCCCCGGGTGTGACGGCGTAAGACGATAGAACCAAACCTGTTGCGTAAAATAAAGCACCAACAATAATTGCTCTTCGATCACCGAATTTTTCAGCTAAAGCGCCGAAAATAGGCTGCCCAATACCCCATGCGAGATTTTGAATGGCGATTGCAAAAGAGAACTCTGTTCGCAGCCAGCCAAACTCCTCGGCGATGGGAATTTGAAACACGCCAAAGGACGCACGTATGGCAAAGCCGATCATGATAATGATGCAGCCGCCGACCAGAACCGGGGTAAACAAGGGTGTACGGGTCTCTGTCATCGCGGTCTCCAAGCGTTCTGGTGACCGTCACGGAAAAAGCGCACAACGTCAATTCAGTGTTTTTTGCGCCCTGCATCAGCTTTTCTTATTCGTCACGGCGATTTATGGGAGGGTATGGCAGAGAGCTTGCAAGATATTTACAACCGCCACGTTGCGGAGGGCCTGCTGACAGCAGATAATGCGCAGATTGCAGCACTGCCAGCACTAGAGGATATTCGTCAGCATTTGGAAGCAGCAAAAACCCGCAAGCGCGGCATATTGGGTGGCTTGTTTCATAAACCCGAAGAAGTGCCGAGCGGTTTATATCTTTGGGGCGGTGTTGGGCGCGGTAAATCTATGCTGATGGATCTGTTCGTCGATCATTTGCAGGTATCTGAAAAACGCCGGGTGCACTTTCATGCCTTTATGCAGGAAGTACACACTGCAATGCATGAAGCACGGAAAACTGGTGTAGATGACGCAATAGCGCCCGTTGCGGCAGAGGTTTCTTCCAAGGTCCGTCTGTTGGCTTTCGACGAAATGCAGATCAACGATATCACGGATGCGATGATTGTTGGTCGATTGTTTGAAAAACTGTTCGAGGCGGGCGTTGTGATTGTCACAACCTCTAATCGCGTGCCAGATGACCTTTACAAAGACGGGCTGAACCGGCAACTTTTCTTGCCTTTCATCAAACTTCTGAAAGAACAGATGGTTGTGCATGAACTGATTAGCCCGACAGATTACCGGCAAGACAGGCTAGCAGGATCAGAAGTTTATTTTACGCCTGTTAACGCGGAAAACCGCAACGCTATTCGCGCGATCTGGGAAAAGATGAGCGGTGGCGCGGCGGACCCTCTGGTTCTGACGGTCAAGGGGCGTTCGGTGGAACTTCCTGCGTTTCGCAATGGTGTGGCACGGGCAACTTTTTATGATCTATGTGGCCGCCCACTTGGACCAGCGGATTTTCTGGCTATCGCCGAAGCCGTTCGCGTTTTGGTGTTGGAGGATATCCCACAACTTGGCCGGTCAAACTTTAACGAAGCAAAGCGTTTCGTCACGCTGATAGACGCGCTTTATGAGGCCAAGGTTCGGCTGATATGTTCAGCAGCATCGCTCCCTGAAATGCTTTACATCGAAGGCGAAGGAACGTTTGAATTTGAACGCACCGCAAGCCGCCTGCGAGAAATGCAGGACGCTGACTGGGGGCACTAGCCAAAGGCTAAATTCCGGCCCATTCCAGCGGGTCGGGCAAATCAAATGCAGCGAAATCCACTTGCAATACGCGTCTGCGCGTCGGGTGTTGAGCGGCGTCAGAGGCATGTAGAATAAGCGTGCGATACGCCCAGATATCTCGGGGCTTTGCCAGACAGTCCACCTGTTCTGAGCTTGCCACGGCGTCTGCGATATCATCGACACGAACAAGCCCCAGCTTGTGAGAGCCAAGCGCCACTTTCAAAGGGGCATTTTCAGCGCCACACGGATCAAGATGCACACGAAGTGTCAGCATGTGTTCCAAGATGGACGCGGGCGGTTGAACATGAAGCAGGCCGGATTTGCGCGTAAATGGCCCAAACTCCGCAACATCAGCAATTCGTTTCACGCAAATTGTCCGATCCTGATGCCAGCCGAGCGGCCAGTTGTTATCGGCAGTTTTGTCAAACAAGATCGCCCGGACAGCCCGCGCATTCGGGCCAAGGAACTGCACGGCGATATCGCGCATTGCGCTTTGGTTTTGTGTCAGCAGCTTGGAAGCCGGGTTGCCTTTGAGACGCTGGCCGGGTTGGCGCGGGTCCGTTTCTTCGCCGAGCTGTTCCAAAAGTTGGAACTCTGCGTCAGAAAGCGCTTTCGAAAAACACTCGGCACCTGTCGTTTCAAGCGTGGGTCTCATCCGTTTTCACGTAATACCGTGCCCGCTAAATAAAGCGATCCGCAGATCAGGATGCGGGCATTTGGTGCTCTTTTAGCGATGCTATGAATTGCCGCTTCAACGTCCGGTGCCGTGCTGGATTGCAACCCGGCTTTTTCAGCGGCTTCAGCGGTTGTTTCGGCGGGCAGGGTGTTTGCCTCTCCCGGGATGGAAACAGCCGTCAATGATGAGGCAACTTCTGCCAGCGGCCTGAGATACCCGCCGACATCCTTCGTGTTCAGCATACCGCAGATCAAATGGGTTGGTCTGGGTGACAGACTTTTCAAAACTTCGGCAAGCGCATCTCCGGCTGCCGGGTTGTGACCGCCGTCCAGCCAAAGCTCTGCTGGGCCAGCGGCTTTAATCAACGGGCCGGATTTTAATCGCTGCATCCGGGCGGGCCAGTTCGCGTTTGTCATCGCCGCTTCGCAGGCGGTTTCGCCATATCCAAGCGCGCGCAATGCCGCGATCGCGGCGGCGGCATTTTGCATCTGATGCGCGCCCAGCAAGTTGGGAAGCGGCAGATCCAGAAGACCATGTTCATCCTGAAAAATCAGACGGCCCCGTTCCTCAAAAACATGCCAGTGCTGGCCATGAGCTAGAAGCGGAACGCCAAGCCGCGCGGCTGTTGCTTCTATCACGTCCAGCGCTTCTTCCGGCTGTGGGCCAACGACACAGGGCACACCTCGTTTCAGAATACCGGCTTTTTCGGCGGCAATCTTTTCCAGCGTGTCCCCAAGGTATTGTTCGTGATCAACAGAAATAGGTGTGATCACGGTCAACGCGGGTTTGTCGATCACGTTCGTGGCGTCCAAGCGCCCGCCAAGACCCACCTCAAGCAGCGTGTAATCTGCCGGGGTGCGGGCAAATGCCAGCAAACCGGCGACGGTGGTGATCTCAAAATAGGTGATGTTTTCGCCGCTGTTCGCCGCGTAGCATTCGTCAAGTATTTCGGTGAGATGTGTCTCTGAAATCAGGGTACCTGCGAGACGAATTCTTTCGTGAAACCGGGCAAGATGTGGCGACGTATAGGCATGCACTGATTTACCGACGCCTTCTAAACCGGCACGAATCATCGCCTGAGTTGATCCTTTGCCATTGGTGCCTGCGATGTGAATCACTGGTGGTAGCTTACGCTCCGGATGATCAAGCGCAGCCAGCAAACGCCAGACGCGATCAAGCGTAAGATCGATAATTTTAGGATGCAGCGCCATCATCCGTGCCAGGATGACGTCCGATGTAGCCTCGTTCACTTTTTGGCATCCTCGGCAGGGGTACCATCCGGTTGGTCATCGGTTTTGGAATTTGTATCAGGTTTGGGCAATTCACCCATGACGGCTGGCGGTAAACCCATCAGCATTCGGGTAATGGTGATCAGCTCTTCCCGCAGATCCTTGCGGTGCGTCACGCGATCCAGCATACCGTGGTCCAGCAGATATTCAGAACGCTGGAAACCTTCAGGCAGTTTTTCGCGAATGGTTTGTTCGATCACGCGGGTTCCGGCGAACCCGATAAGTGCGTTTGGTTCTGCGATTTGCACATCACCAAGCATCGCGTATGAGGCGGTTACACCGCCCGTTGTTGGATGCGTCAGAACAACGATGTAAGGCAGGTTAGCCTCGCGCAGCATTTCCACCGCTACAGTTGTGCGCGGCATTTGCATAAGGCTGAGGATACCCTCTTGCATTCGGGCTCCACCAGCGGCGGAGAACAAGATAAAGGGACGTTTCAGGGCAACGGCACGTTCGGCACCGGCAATAATGGCGTTTCCAACGTACATACCCATAGAGCCGCCCATGAAGGAAAAGTCCTGTCCGGCGGCAACAACAGAAGTGCGTCCGATTTCACCTTCAACCACCAGCATCGCGTCTTTTTCACCGGTCTTCTTGCGTGCATCCTTCATCCGGTCAGGGTATTTTTTCTGATCGCGAAAGTGCAACGGGTCAGCGACAGCGGCGGGCACTTCGATTTCAGCGAAAATTCCACCGTCAAACAGCGCCTCGAAACGCTCACGTGGTGCAAGCGCCATATGATGGTCACACCCCGTGCAAACATTCAGGTTCTCTGAAAGTTCCCGGTGAAACAGCATGGTCCCGCACTCAGGGCATTTGGTCCAGAGATTGTCCGGCACCTCACGACGGGAAAACAGCGAGTTGATTGTGGGTCGGACGTAATTGGTGATCCAGTTCATTCGTGCTGTACCTTTGCTAAAGTCTTGCTCTGAAATAAGACGCCAGCGCTTGAAATGCAATCAGCGCCTTATTGCAATACGCGCCGCAAGCCATGCAACAATCAAAAAGCCGAAATCAAGCATGATAAGCGGGCTTGCTGCCTCAATGTCTGACGCGCTGTAAGGCAGATGATAGAGTGCGAGACCACCAAGTTGATCCGGAAAGCCTACGATCAGCATAGCGTAGGCGTTGTTTGTGAAGTGAAAACCGATAGCTGCGCCAAGGTTGCCACTGCGTGCTGTCAGGTCTGCCGCCATCAAGCCGAACATCCCGGCCCAAAGCGTTGCCCAGATCGCGTTGTCACCCAGAGTTGCGGTGTCGAAATGCCCCAGAGCGAACAGAAAAGAGGGCACCCCCATCCAAATGATACGAGAGTTAAAACGCGCCGCGAGTTGGCTTTGAATGTAGCCGCGAAACAGAATTTCTTCTGCGCTGGTTTGGATCACAATCCCTAAAACAGACAATGGCAATAAAGCCATCCAATGCCTGAACGACAGGTTTGCAACAACTTCGAACGGGTCATAAGGCGGCAAGATTTCCAAGACGATCTGAAGAAGGATCAACGCAAAAGTAACGCGAAAAAAATATCGCACGGTGAGGCGTAAATCACCAACCAAAGTCAGGCCCGGCCTTTTGTGTAACCATCGCACAATCAGCATCGGAGGAAGTGCCATCATGACAAAGCTGAACAGCATAACAAGCGTAGCAGTTGGGTTACCAGTGCTTAGCAGCATTTCGAAAGACCAGGCAGGTATCTTCAACAGAAAAGAGATCGCCTCGCCCAAAGCGATAATTCCGAAGAGGTAAAGTACGGTACATAGCACCAGCCCAACCACAAGTCGCCAGATTTGAGGTTTTCTGCGCGCGGGCGCGACGAGTTGTTCGTAAGGGACGTAGGACATCAGGGATTTTCTGGACTGTAAAAGACGAAGGCTCACTCTGACGGGGATGTGCGCGGAAATCAATAACGGTGGGTTGTGTAAGTGGGGAATGGTCCGTTTCAGTCGACCTGCCGGGTTAGGAATACCGCAAACCAAACCTACAAGGAGGGCAGGAAAGCCGCAATCACGCTTGTACACAGGTCGACTGTCGAATATTCCAAGTCGAGGTCTGAAACGGGAGTCATTCCATGTCCAACAGCAAGTTCGATAAATCTAAACTACCAAGCCGCCATGTAACCGAAGGTCCGTCACGCGCGCCACACCGATCTTACATGTATGCAATGGGGCTTTCTGAGGAAGAAATTCACCAGCCGCTGGTTGGCGTTGCGACGTGTTGGAATGAAGCCGCACCATGTAACATCTCGCTGAACCGTCAGGCACAAGCCGTGAAGATGGGTGTCAAACGCGCCGAAGGCACGCCACGCGAGTTTACGACGATCACAGTAACCGACGGCATTGCGATGGGCCACGAAGGCATGCGTTCGTCTTTGGCAAGCCGTGAGGCAATCGCGGACACGGTTGAATTGACCATGCGCGGCCATTGTTATGACGCGCTTGTCGGACTTGCGGGATGTGACAAATCATTGCCGGGCATGATGATGGCGATGATCCGTCTGAACACACCATCGGTTTTCATCTATGGCGGATCGATCCTGCCGGGTCGTTATCAAGGCCGTGATGTGACGGTGCAGGACGTGTTTGAAGCTGTAGGTCAGCATCAGGCTGGCAACCTCAGCAGTTGTGAGCTGGAAAAACTTGAGGCTGTGGCGTGCCCAAGTGCCGGTGCTTGTGGCGGTCAGTTCACCGCGAACACTATGGCATGCGTGTCCGAGGCAATTGGCCTTGCATTGCCAAACTCTGCTGGGGCACCTGCACCTTATGAATCTCGCGACCATTACGGTGAAGCATCCGGCCGCGCTGTGATGAACCTGCTGGAAAAGAATATCCGGGCGCGTGACATTGTTACCCTTGAATCGCTGATCAACGCGGCGCGTGTTGTTGCATGTACTGGTGGGTCAACCAATGCCGGTCTGCATCTGCCTGCGATGGCCCATGAAGCCGGAATTGATTTCGATCTTGATGATGTCTGCGACATTTTCCGCGAGACGCCGTATTTCGTCGATCTGAAACCGGGCGGCGCCTATGTTGCGAAAGACCTTTATGAAGTTGGCGGTGTGCCAGTTATCATGAAAGAGCTTGATAAAGCCGGTCTTATCAACCGCGATTGCATGACTGCAACCGGTCGGTCCATGGGCGAAGAGATTGACATTGTAACGCGCGAAGCCGACGGCAAAGTCATTTATCCAGTAGCTACGCCGCTGAGCGAAACAGGCGGCGTTGTTGGCCTAAAGGGAAATCTGGCTCCGCAAAGTGCGATTGTGAAAGTGGCCGGGATGACGAAGGAACAGCAGGTCTTTAGTGGTCCGGCGCGTGTATTTGAAAGCGAAGAAGACGCTTTTGAAGCCGTGCAAAACCGCACGTACAAAGAAGGTGAAGTGCTGGTCATTCGAAACGAAGGTCCGGCCGGTGGGCCCGGAATGCGCGAAATGCTGGCAACAACGGCGGCGCTTTCAGGTCAAGGTATGGGTAAAAAAGTAGCACTTATTACCGACGGGCGTTTTTCCGGCGCGACACGTGGTTTCTGCGTTGGCCATGTTGGGCCAGAAGCCGCGCATGGTGGCCCAATCGCGTTGCTGAAAGATGGCGACGTTATTACGATAGATGCGATCAAGGGCGAACTATCGGTGGCGTTGACAGATGAAGAACTTGCAGCACGCAAAGCTGATTGGAAAGGCCCCAAAAAGACGCTCTACGCGTCAGGTGCTTTGTGGAAGTACGCGCAGCTTGTTGGCCCGACCAACAAAGGTGCTGTTACACATCCAGGCGCAGAAGCGGAGCTACATGTCTACATGGACCTCTGACTTAAAAACATGCGCGGTTGCAGGCGTAGCCGCGCTTTTGGCTTTGGCCGGATGCATTGACGGGGGCGGATTTGGCTATGCCCCCAGCCAAATGATTGTGTCCCAAAACAGCGTTGTGATCTCCGGTCCTCCGGGGTTTTGTATCGATCGGCCCGCGAGCCGTGATAATGCGGACGGCGCGTTTGTTCTTATGGGAAGCTGTGCCGCTATTGCACGATCATCAAAACAGCCAACACCTGATGTGGCCGCTGTTTTGATGGCTTCCGTCTCGACACCGGTCGCTGGCAAACCAGTATCTGAATCGCTTGATACGTTGGAGCGGTTTTTTACTTCGGAAGAAGGTCGCGCAGCGCTTAGTCAAACAGGTCACTCTGACAGCGTCGAAGTACTGGACACTCTTCAAAGGGATAAGGTTTTCTATATTCATGCGCGTGATGCGAGCGAGGGGCTGGCGAGCGAAGTGCGAGACGAATATTGGCGGGCATTCTTTGATGTGAAAGGCCGACTGGTGACAGCGTCTGTTTTTGGCACCGACGAACGGCCATTTTCAAGCGACGCAGGACGCGCCACATTGACTGAATTTGTACAGCAAATACGCCGCCGCAACACAGGCGACAGCTAATACTGAAATTTTGCCTGACTTTTGCTTCTATGAAACCTCTTTGGGCGATATAAGAAATCAGAAGCCGGATTAACTGGCGTGTCGAGGTTTTGGGTATACATGGCAAAACGCATAGATTCCCTGTTTCAGCGTCTGTTTCACCGGCGTTTCCTGTATCGCTGGAAAAAAATTGCTGATGCTGCGGCGCAGATGGATCTGGTTCGCCTGCGCCTGTTCCGCACCCGTGCGCGTCAGGTGCGGCGTCCGATTGACCGGTTTATTCAGGTTGCAGAAAACCGGTTGGCCCTGCCGTTGATGGGCTCCAACGCGATACAGACCCCACTTGGAACAGACTGGTCTTACAGGCCGGAACTTTGGCGTGGGCCGATAACACCTTCGGGACAAGCAGGGGTTGAGAGCAAATCCATTTTTGGTGACGAGGCAACCGTGTTTCATGACTGCCGCATATCTGAGTTAACTCTTCGGCAGTTGCGGAACACAAGAGAAGCAGATCTTGCCCCCTTTGGCGTTCGAATGGATGTTTTTAGGTTTGACGGAAGTTTTTTATCTTTGGTCATCGAATTGCCCGAAGCAGCTGTACAGGGGCTCAAGAAGAAACACGTGATCCGAATGGATGTTATTGTTGAGTTGGAAAAACCTCTCGAAATTTTTGCGCGCCTAAACATCAAGCATGGACCAAACACCGAGCAGATCGTGCGGGAACTGCCACTTAACCAAGATGAGGTGATGGTGGAGTTCGATCTGGCTTACACCAAACTGAACGAAAAGCGGACAGACCGGATCTGGATCGATTTGATTTTTGAAGGTCCGGAAATGAACCAGATTATTTTACGCGACGTCACGTTTAGCCGTCGCCCACGTGCAGAACTTTAGGGGGTCGGCATGGTTGAGACAACGTTGACACACACACGCACTTCGGAAGGTGTTTGGGAAGGGCTGCTTGTTATGGGGGGTGATACGCCGCCTGTACCGGAACTCAAGGTAACACATCTGGAAAAACCAATTCCGGAGGTCAGCCTGACCGAAAATCCTGAAAAAGGCGGCGAATGGGTGCTCAGTTTCCCAATTCCCGTTGAATGCCTTTCGGATGGGGTGCAAACCTTTTTGATTACTGACACACGCAGCGGGGCGCGGCTTGGCAGTTACACAATTGTGACAGGAATGGCGCTGGAAGATGACTTTCGGGCCGAAGTAGATTTGCTGCGCGCTGAACTGGATATGCTGAAACGCGCATTTCGCCGTCATTGCCTTGAGACCGTTGGTTAAATTTAATTTTTTCACGTGCTTTGGTCTGAAATGCGACCCTTTCAAAGTTGACGTGGCGTTCTTCGTGACAAGATGACGGAAATTACTGCATCTTCATCGGAGTTTTCCAAGGACCTGTCATGATAAATTACCCGCATCTTCTTGCCCCTCTGGAGCTTGGTTTTACCACGTTGAAAAACCGCGTGCTAATGGGGTCTATGCACACCGGTCTGGAAGAGACGAAAGACTGGTGTCGGGTCGCTGAGTTTTATGCAGAGCGTGCGCGCGGTGGAGTTGCGCTAATCGTAACGGGTGGAATGGCGCCAAACCGCGAAGGCGGTGTTTTCCCGGATGCTGCAGGGTTGTTCAGTGCTGAAGATATTGCGAACCATCGTACAGTCACAGACCGGGTCCATGCCGAGGGCGGCAAGATTGCGATGCAAATATTGCACGCGGGACGCTATGCATACGGACGCGAATGTGTGGCTCCTTCGCCCGTGAAGTCACCGATATCTCCTTTTCCACCAAAAGAACTGGGTGAAGCGGGAATAGAAAAGCAGATCTCGGACATTGCTACTGCCGCCGCGCGTGCGCGCGAGGCTGGTTATGATGGCGTAGAGATAATGGGGTCGGAAGGATACTTCCTAAATCAGTTTCTGGTCACTCACACAAACAAGCGGACGGATCGCTGGGGTGGAACTTACGAGAACCGGATGCGCTTGCCGCTTGAGGTTGTGCGTCGTGTTCGCGAAGCGGTGGGTGACGACTTTATTCTTATCTATCGGCTGTCGATGATTGATCTCGTGCCCAACGGGTCAACCTGGGACGAAGTTGTAGAGTTGGCAAAGCGAATAGAAACCGCTGGTGCAACAATCATTAATACCGGAATCGGTTGGCACGAAGCGCGTATTCCAACCATTGCGACGTCTGTGCCACGTGCGGCTTTTAGCTGGATAACGAAGAAACTGATGGGAGAGGTTTCCATTCCCATCATAACATCCAACCGGATAAATTCACCCGAGGTTGCAGAAGGTGTTCTGGCCGATGGCTGTGCTGATATGGTCTCTATGGCGCGGCCTTTTCTGGCGGACCCTGAATTTGTTAAGAAAGCTGCAGAGGGGCGCAGTACGGAAATTGCGCCCTGCATAGCTTGTAACCAGGCCTGTCTGGATCATACCTTTAACGGCAAGGTTTCGACATGTCTCGTAAACCCACGTGCCTGCTATGAAACGGAACTGGTACTGGAAAAAACCAATCGCGCAAAGAAGATTGCTGTGGTTGGAGCAGGACCGGCAGGGTTGTCTTGTGCGCTCGCCGCATCCGAGCGCGGGCATGAGGTAACTTTGTTTGACAGGGCTGATCAGATCGGCGGACAGCTTAACATGGCAAAACAGGTTCCCGGTAAGGAAGAATTCCGCAGCTTTGTTGATTGGTTTCGCGTGATGGTTGAAAAGTCCACCATTGATCTTTGCTTGGAGACCGAAGCAACAGTAGAGCGATTGCAAGGCTTTGACGAAGTGGTTATCGCCACGGGCGTATTGCCGCGTGATCCTGATATTGCCGGGCAGGATGCAACAAATGTCGTAGACTACATTGATGTCCTGCGTCGCAAGTTACCCGTGGGGGATAGTGTTGCAATCATCGGCGCGGGTGGCATTGGATTTGATGTCGCAGAATACCTGGTGCACGAAGGCACGAGCCCCTCTGAAGATCTGGAACGCTGGAAGGCTGAATGGGGTGTTGGCGACCCGGAGGAAACTGCTGGCGGGTTGGCACAACAAGGCCCACAGCCAGAACCAGCCGCGCGTTCGGTGACCCTTTTGCAACGCAAGGCTGAAAAACTCGGCAGACGGTTGGGCAAGACGACGGGTTGGATTCACCGTACAGAATTAAAAATGAAGGGCGTCAAAATGATTGGTGGCGTCAATTACGAAAAGATCGACGACCAAGGTTTACATGTGTCTTTTGGCGAAGCGCGGGAAAACCCGCAAACCTTGAAAGTTGATACCATTGTTCTTTGTGCGGGGCAGGTACCTGATCGCAGTCTTGTCGGCGGTTTGATTGCGTCCGGGGTAACACCGCATGTTATTGGCGGCGCGGATGTGGCAGCAGAACTGGATGCAAAGCGTGCAATCAATCAAGGTACGTGGTTGGCCTCACAATTTTAGGGTAATTTCGTAGATTCAATTTCATTTCCTGCGGAGTTTGGTTCGAAACAATTGTTTCCAAATTTCGAATTTTATTGTGATCACCGCTTTTTCGTCCGTCGCGTGACCCATTGTTGCCAAAATTGACTGTAATACACATCCGGAATGGGTGAGCGCAGTATTGGGTAACGCAATGGACCGACTAACCGAAATGGAAGCTTTCGCCACCGTCGTGGATCAAGGGGGATTCACGGATGCGGCGAAGAAAATGGGGATTTCAAAATCTGCCGTTTCCAAACATGTTTCATCACTTGAAGCACGCCTTGGTGCGAGACTACTAAACCGCACGACGCGTCGCGTCAGCCCGACAGAAATTGGCCTGGCCTATTATGATCGTGCCCGCCGCGTTTTGAACGACGCCGGAGAGGCAGATGCATTGGTTACATCAATGCAATCGGCACCTTCCGGATTGTTGCGAATATCCGTCGCGACAGATTTTGGTGTCAATCACCTGTCGCCTGTTTTGGGCGAGTTTCTTCAGGAATTTCCGGATATCACCGTTAATATGGTGCTTAACAACCGTTTCGTTGAGTTGATTTCCGAGGGGTTTGATTTAGCAATCCGTATTGGTGAATTGGAAGACAGTACGTTGCGCGCCAGAAAGCTGACTGATACCTCCAAACGTATGGTCGGCTCTCCTGACTATTTTAGAAAATTTGGTCGGCCAGAAAAAATCGACGAACTGAATGATCACAAATTGCTGCATTATTCGAACCAATCTAATGGGTCTGTCTGGAAACTGACGGCACCTTCTGGCGAAAAGCGTCAGGTGCGTACCGCAGGTTGGCTGAGCGTGAATGACGGGCAATCCCTGCTCAACGCGGCGATTTCAGGTCTGGGAATCGCGTATCTTCCTAGTTTTCTTTACGCAGAAGCCTTGAAAGATGGTCTGGTTGAAGAGGCGATGCCAGAATTGCCTGCTGACCGTCAGGGCATTTATGCGGTCTACCCACCCGGTCGGTTTACACAGCCAAAAGTGCGTGCATTTATTGATTTTCTCGTTCACGCGTTTGCAGATAAGGGGCCAGACAACTGGTAAGCACGCCTGTTACCACTTCTGTGAATCCTAAAATTTAAAAGACCGAAGTGTTTAACGCTCCGGTCTTTTTGACTGTTTTGGGGTGTTTATTCAATCGATGTTAATATGACTTCGACGCGTCTGTTTTGAGTTCGCCCATCTTCAGTCAAATTTGTTGCGCGTGGCGAAAGAAAACCCATGCCTTCGGCACTCATCTGTGCACTATCTACCCCGTAGTTGGACACCAAGTGTTGCAAAACAGAACTTGCACGCCGTTTGGAGAGCGCGACATTTCCCGCCAGTGAACCTTCTGCATCCGTGTGGCCAACAAGTGCTATGGTTTTGTCCCTATGCGCGTTTAAGTACTCCGCCAACGCCACCAGAGTAACATAGTCGCCTTCGTCAAGTTCGGATGACCCGGTTTCAAAGTTGAGGTCTTCAAGAACGACATATCCCTCCTGCTCCAACATCTCACCCAAAGCCGAATGTATACGCCCTGCGGCGAGGGGCGCAGGCGTCTCTGCTGAGGCGACAAATTGTGGCGCCGCCGCATTTTCAGCGCCAACGTGCATAAACTGAACGAAACCAGTGTCACCACTACGGCTTACCAAAAGGCTTAGATACTGCGGGGTTTCGCCGTTCAGGCGTCTTGCTGAAAGAAATCGGTAATCGCCAAGATCGACATGCATCGCAGGTTCCGGAACAACATCAATATCGAACCGAAAGTCAAAACCGCCACAGACCGTTGATTCACATTCAAAGACAATCTCGAATCCTGCTGCTGTCAACTGTTCCCGCAAAGGTGCCAGCAGTTGCAGTGTTGTCAAACCCTGAGCCGGAACTTTCCATGCTTGCTGGGTTATTTTGCCTTCGGCATTCTCCGAAACAATTACACCGTCAGACCAAGGGCCAAGGGGAAATGCGTAACTTCCGTAGGGTTCAACCTGTTCTGCAGATTGAACTGCGCTGCCGGTGAACTCCAGCGTCATGGCATGGCCTGGTCCGGAAATTACTGCCGCGACAGTCGCCAATATGAATGTGCGAAGGGTCATCTGTGTGACGCGTGGTACTCCGAGTTGGGTCGCATATCGACAGCAGATGCGACGCGATTGGTCATGTTGAAAAAGCCTGCTACAGACGCGATGTCGAATATGTCACGGTCGCTGAAACCCGCGTCCCGCAACGCCTGCCGGTCTGCTTTCTGAGTTTTGGCGCTTGCTTCCGTCAAATTTGCCGCGAAATCGAGCATTGCACGCTGGCGCTTGTCCAGGTCTGCAACGCGGTAATTCATCACAAGCATTTCCCCAAGTTCGGGGTTGCCCGACAGTTCGCGCACCGCTGCGCCATGGGCGACGAGGCAATAAAAACATTTATTGATCGATGAAACCACCACGGCGATCATTTCGCGTTCAAGTTTGGATAATCCGCTCGGTGCCAGCATGAGATCATTGTACATACCTGCAAAAGCGTTCAGCTTTTCGACGTCAAAGGCATAGGCCTTGAGCACATTTGGAACCAACCCAAGCTTTTCCGCGCAGATGTCAAAATACTTTTGCGTTGCCTCAGGAAGAGGGTCGACCATAGGAAGGTCAAGCGCGGTTACATAGGGTTCTGTCATCTGTTAGCCTGCTCTCTTACCGCTTATGCGGCTTTTATTCTGTAGTGATAGTTTCCCACATTCTGCATGCTGAGGGAAGAATAGAGAGCATTCGCCCCCTTATTTTCTTGAGTCACCAGTACTAACAGAGTTTCGGCACCCTGATCTTGTGCCCAATGCGCGGCCGCCCGCATTATATTGATGGCAACTCCTTGCCGACGCTGGTCTGGTGAAACCTCTAGCGCATGAAGAACCGCGGTATTTTGATGAATTCCGACATACGCGACCCCGGCGGCACGATCATTTTGTCGCCCGAGAACGGTGGTTTTGGGCCCTTTGGCGCGCAGCATAACGTTGATCCTTGCCGGTCCAATTCCACCCTCCGCCCAAAGTTCCCGCATGATCTGAAGTGGTGGAAAAATGTTAAACGTTGAAACGCGCGGAGGTTTTACACCGGTGAGATCTTTGACCGGACAAGAATACATGACAACGGGATCCTTGACGGTATATCCTCGAGCGTCCAGAGCAGCATCAAGTGCATGTTCACCCTTTCGGATCATGAAAAGATTAGGTTGATCAAGGGCTGCCATGGCTTTTTCGGCCATTTCAATATCGGGCAATGTTCCTAATTCTGCGGCTGTCGTAGACGAAACACGTTGCCCGCCGCCTGCTCCATCTCTCACAACCCAGCCCTCTATTTCGTGGAAAGCGGCAGGCGGCCACGTAGCTTCGGAAATCTCGAAGAGTTTGGTTAGCTCATTCGGGGTCATCTGTAACCTCAGGTAAAAGGTTTGAAAGCCGGATCATGGCGGCGTCAATCAGCCCGCCGTCAGAGCCGCGAACGACGATATTTGTTCCGTAAACACCATCTTTCTGAAATGGATAAGATCCAATTGAAAGGTCAGGAAAATCTGCGGCAAGTGCACCCAGAGGCTCGGCAATCGTGCCTTCGCCAACCATGAACCGCATCGTTTGTGACAAAAGAGGTCGCCCGCCGGAAAGCTGGTGAATAACACCAGCGACCATGGCCTGAAAGACCGAAGGAACCCCGGCCATTACGAAGACATTACCCAGAATGAAACCGGGAGCGGCAGAAACCGGGTTTTCTATTAACTCTGCGCCTTCGGGAATACGTGCCATGCGAAGACGCGCTGCATTTAATTCCAATCCTGTGTCCGCGTAGTGTTTTGTCAGAATCGCGCGCGCATCATCGCGAATATCGATAGGGATATCAAAGGCTGCTGCAATGCAATCCGCCGTAATGTCGTCATGGGTCGGCCCAATCCCGCCCGAGGTAAAAACGTAAGTGTAAGTTTCCGACAGGGTACGCGTCGCAGAGATGATTGCACTCCGATCATCAGAAACGACACGTACTTCGCTGAGTGCGATCCCGTTGTTCGTAAGCTCACCCGCAAGATGGTACATATTGGCGTCGCGTGTTCGGCCCGAGAGTATCTCGTCACCGATAACCAACATTGCTGCGGTTGGATTAGACATGTGAAGCTCCTTGTTCGGATTTCACCTTGGGTATAGGTCGGGTTTATGCGCTTTCAAACCCCCTTGGTACCTGCCGTGCTAATCCGCCGCTACAAACGTTTTCTGGCAGATGCCAGGCTGGAGGATGGACGCGAAATAACTGCCCACTGCGCAAACCCAGGCTCGATGCTGGGTTTAAAAGAACCAGGCACACGTATTTGGCTCGAACCGAACAATGACCCGAAGAAAAAGCTGAAATACGGGTGGCGCCTGGTTGAGCATGAGAATGGTCATTTTACCGGCGTCGACACAGCGCTACCCAACCGCGCAGTTCGGGCTGCCCTTATAGCAGGTGAAATACCAGAGTTGGCTAGCTACAAGACAGTACGACCAGAAGTTAAATATGGTCAAAATAGCCGTGTCGATTTCTTGCTGAGCGAGTCCGGGCTCCCGGACGCTTATGTAGAAGTCAAATCCGTCACGTTAAGACGGCAAGGCGATTTGGCGGAATTTCCTGACAGCGTAACTGCGCGGGGTGCCCGGCATCTGGAAGAGTTGAGCGCAATGGTTGCCGCAGGGAACCGCGCCGTTTTGTTTTACTTGGTGCAGCGTACCGATTGTTCCCGTGTAAGCGTGGCGGCAGATATCGACTCTGTATATGCCCAAACCTTTGCAAAAGCGCGCGCAAAAGGTGTCGAGGTGCTGTGTTATGATACAAGCATTTCGGTCGAAGATGTTTCGCTAAACCGCACGTTGCCGTTTGAAATGCCAGTTTGAAATCGGGCCTGCTGTTCGCGGTAAGGGCGCACTCCGAATGCGGTTTGTGACATAAGCTGTCTCCAATATGATTGCGGTTTGCTCTGGATGAAAGTTGTCATTATGTGTAGGAGGTTTCGAAATTGAGACTGACCAAGCAAGAGCAAACCAAATGAACGACCTTCGCGGCAAAGTTACTAAAGACGGAATTCGGATTTACGAGGCTGATGATTTCGCCGGTATGCATGCAGCAGGTCGTTTGGCTGCGCAAATTCTTGACGATATGGCACCGCTGGTTGTGCCAGGCGTAACAACCGGTGAAATTGACCGTGCAATCACTGATATGGTGGATGCGGTTGGGGCCAAGTCAGCGACGATTGGGTACAAAGGGTATAAACACGCAAGCTGCATAAGCGTGAACCATGTTGTGTGTCACGGCATCCCCGGCGAGAAAAAACTTAAAGATGGCGACATCCTGAACATTGATGTGACTGTAATTGTCAACGGATGGTTCGGTGACACAAGCCGGATGTATGTGGCCGGTCAACTGAGCCGCAAATCCGAACGTTTGATCCAGGTTACGCATGACGCGCTGTTCAAGGGTATCGAACAGGTCAAACCCGGCAACACATTTGGTGACATAGGTGCCGCGATACAAAGTTATGTCGAAGGCCATCGCATGTCGGTTGTGCGCGACTTTTGTGGTCATGGCTTGGGTCGGGTGTTCCATGCTCCGCCGAATGTGCTTCACTATGGTCGACCTGGTACTGGCCCAATGCTGGAAGAAGGCATGTTCTTTACGATTGAGCCAATGGTCAACCTTGGCCGCCCTGAAACAAAGGTTTTGGCCGATGACTGGACAGCTGTTACACGAGACAAGTCCTTGTCAGCGCAATTCGAACATTCAGTAGGTGTTACAGCAGATGGTGTCGACATTTTCACATTGTCACCCGGAAACAAGTTCCACCCGACGTGGGGCGAATAATCTGCAGTAACTCACAGCGATCCCTCTAGTTATGTTCTCCCGAGAATGGTAACAAACGTGTCCCCGTATTTCCGACTGTCATGCAGTTCAAAACCTTCTGGCGCCTTTTGGGGGCTTTTTTCTTCCCACACGATCAATGCGCCTTCGGCGATCCATCCGCCCTTAACTGCCAGGTCTAAAGCGGTCTCGCCCAGGCCTTTGCCATAGGGTGGGTCCATAAAAACCAGATCATAGGGTTCGTTGCCGTTCACGGGCAAACGGCAGGCGTCACAACTCAAAAGCTGTGTATCCGGCTGGCGGCGTGTCAAAGCAATATTTTCGCGGATGAGCTTTTTAGCAACGCGACCGTTGTCAACAAACGTAACGTGCGAAGCCCCGCGAGAGAGTGCTTCAAGCCCCAGTGCACCTGTACCCGCAAACAGATCAAGCACCCGGGTATCCGTAATTGGGTCGCCAAAGCGACCACCCAGAAGTACGTTGAACAGACTTTCGCGCACCCTGTCAGCGGTTGGCCGCAAATGCGCCCCGGCATCGCCTTTACCAACCGAAGTGAGCGTAAGCCCTCGATGCGTGCCAGCTATGATCCTCACGCCTTCAACAAGGCTTTCATGTCGGTGTCCGGGTTTGCAATTACGCTAGGTGCAGGGGATTTCCCCGATTCAATAAGCCGCTTTCCGATCATATAGCTGCGTGGATCATTCATCGCATCAACAGCAAGCAAAGTGTCTCCCTTGTAGTACCAATGCGATACAGCATCGCCCTTGTCACCCGGGCGCACGACGATAGTGTCGTAGCCTGTGTTTAATCCTGCGATCTGCAATTTGGTGCCAAACTGATCAGACCAGAACCAAGGCATAGGGACATATTCCTTTCCCGCACCCAGAATGTTTTCGGCGACCAACTCTGCCTGATCTATCGCGTTTTGAACGCTCTCAAGACGAATACGATTGCCTTTGTAGGGAAACGAAGCACAATCACCCGCGGACCAGATTGCAGGGTCAGAGGTGCGACCCTGTGCATCAACCTTGATGCCATTCTCAATTGTCAGCCCAGCGACCTCTGCCAGCGTACTTCCCGGCATTATGCCAACACCCACGATAACAAAATCAACGTCGGTTTCACTGCCATCGGTAAAGCGAGCGCCACTGACACGACCCTCACCCAGCAGACGTTCCAAACCCAGCCCTTCAAGGATATTTACGCCGTGAGACTGGTGTAGCTTGCGGAAATAGTCTGACGTTTCAGGCGCTGCAACGCGTTGCAAAATGCGATCTGCCATTTCAACGAGCGTGACTTGTACGCCGAGCTTGGATGCAACTGCCGCAGCCTCTAGCCCAATATAGCCACCGCCAACAATCAAAACGCGACGTCCGCTGGTAAACTCCGGTGCCATGCCGTCAACATCAGCAAGGGTGCGTACGACGTGAACACCTTGTAATGCGCCGCCGATTGCATCAGGCAAATGACGCGGAACGGAGCCAGTGGTTAGCGCGAGTTGATGGTAAGAGATTGTCTCATCCCCAACGGTCACGGTTTTGGCAGTCGTATCGATGCTTGAAACGGGTTTGCCGAGCCTTAAAGTGATGTTTGCCTCGTCGTAGTAACTTTTGGGCCTTAAATAGAGCCGCTCCAGATCCATCTCACCGAGCAGATATTTCTTTGACAACGGCGGGCGTTGATAAGGGGGGACTGGTTCTTCTCCAATCAAGGTCACTTTGCCTTCGAAACCAAGGTTTCGAAGTTTGACGACAAGAGAACACCCAGCTTGTCCTGCGCCGATAATCACAATATGACTCATCTCTTTCCCCGTGACCTAGTAGTTGCAGGTATGAAGCCTATATCTTCGTCTACACGAAACGCAATCGCGCAAGAGGGGCCAAGATGACAATATCTGTCGGAAACAGACTACCAGAGGCTACGCTGCTGAAAATTGGCGAAGATGGGCCAGAATCAGTGGCGCTTTCAGACAAGCTTGCCGGACGAAAAGTGATTATTTTCGGCGTGCCGGGCGCTTTTACACCTACGTGCCACTCCGCGCATGTCCCGAGTTTCATTCGGTCAAAAGATGCGCTTGAAGCGAAAGGCGTTGACGAGATAATCTGTATTTCGGTGAATGACCCTCATGTAATGAAAGCCTGGAGCGACGCGACGGGTGCATCCGATGCCGGTTTGACGATGCTCGCGGATGCACAAAGCGCTTTCACCACAGAAATTGGGATGAGTTTCGATGCTCCACCTGCCGGTCTGATGGCGAGATCAAAGCGTTATGCAATGCTTGTTGAAGATGGTGTTGTAAGAATCTTGAACGAGGAGGTTGCCCGGGGAACCTGCGAAATCTCAGGCGGTGAAAATCTTCTCGCAGCACTTTAATTCTTTATCCGTAAAATATCCCTGCCGGAGGCACTAAAGTTTTTGCCTCCGGCGGGGATATTTATTGGAAAAAGAAAGTTTCGCGGTTGTCTGAGCTTATCGAATAGGCTCGATGGGTTTTTCAACAAAGCAGATGTTTAGTGCGCAAGCGTATCCATCTTGTTGGCCAACTTTACATCAAGCTCTGTCAGACCGTCTGAATCGTGCGTCGTAAGGGTCACGTCCACTTTATTGTAGACGTTCGACCATTCTGGGTGGTGGCGGTATTTTTCAGACCAGATTGCAATCCGGGTCATCCACCCGAACGCCTCGATAAAGCTTTTGAAGGTGAAGGTTTTCGAGATCGCGTCGCGATCCGGGACGAGAGACCAGCCGTTTTGAATTAGTGGAGCGAGGTCAGATTCACGTTGTTCATCGGACAGTTTCATTTTTCTTCTCCGGATGATTTCTTGAATGGGCCATAGCTGGTCAGTACATCGATATCATTGTCAACGGCTTCACGTTCTGCGACCAGGTATTTTTCAACTGCATTCGCAAAGCCGGGGTCGGCGATCCAATGCAGCGAATGAGTCGTGACCGGCAGGTAGCCGCGCGCCAGTTTGTGGTCGCCCTGAGCACCAGCTTCGACGCGTGTCTGGCCGTGGGTAATGGCGTAATCAATCGCCTGATAATAGCAGAGTTCAAAATGCAGGCAGGCGTGGTCTTCGGTGCACCCCCAATAGCGGCCGTAAAGAGTACCTTTTCCGATCATGTTCATGGCCCCAGCTATCCAGCGGCCATTGCGCTCTGCCAACACCAGCAGGATATCGTCACGCAGAGTTTCTTGCGCAATATCAAAGAATGCGCGCGTCAGATAAGGGGTGCCCCATTTTCGTGCGCCTGTGTCCTGGTAAAATGTCCAGAATGCGTCCCAGTGCTCGGGTTCGATCTGGTCCCCGGTAAATTGATGGATTGTTCCGCCAAATGTCTGCGCCGTTGCACGCTCTTTTCGGATGTTTTTGCGTTTGCGCGCCGCAAGGCTCGCTAAAAACGCATCAAAATTTGCATAGTCTGTATTTTCCCAGTGGAACTGCTGGCTCGTGCGGTGAAGCAGACCCATTGCGCGGCCTGCTTCGGCCTCGGCTTCAGTGCAATATGTTATGTGCAGCGAAGAAAGTTGATTTTCAGACGCGAGCTGTACTGCACCTTGTACCAGTGCAGACTGACCCATCTCCTCATACCCTGGGCGCGCCAGAAACCGCCTGCCAGTGGCTGGTGTAAAGGGGACGGAAATTTGCAGCTTCGGGTAATATCGTCCGCCAGCGCGTTCATAAGCGTGTGCCCAGCTATAGTCGAAAACATACTCGCCCTGACTATGGGTCTTTGCGTAGGCCGGGGTGACAGCAATAGCCATTTCACCGGCGTAAGCAACTAGGTAACGAGGCGTCCAACCCGTACCCGTGCCAACAGACCCGCTGTCTTCCAGCGCTTTGAGGAATCGGTGGGTTGTAAACGGATCAATCGGCCTGCTTTCGTTTGATTCGGGGCAAGCACAGGCATCCCACTCTGCTTCTGAAATATCAGAGAGCGACGTCAGAACATGTATTTCGATTTGTTGATTGCTCATCTGCCTCACCTGTCTGCGGGACATAGATTGGGGGCGAAGCGGCCAACGTCAAGCGGTGGGCAAGGCAGCGGCGTAACCTTCGAAGGTAATATTGTCGGCAATTTTGCGCGCTTCGGCTTCGGCTTCGGGGCTGCGTATCGTCCAGCACAAAATATGCGCGCCACTTGCTTTTAGTTCTGCAACGCGTGGTCTGGAGAGATCTGCTGCCTCGTGGCTGATAAAGCAAGCGCCAACGCGATCATAATCCGGGATATCACGCAAGATTTGGCGTCGTGCTGCCGGAATCATTTGTGTATCTTTGTCTGTCCAGCCTTCTGTAACGAGTCCGCGCGGAAGATGCGGTGCAAGTTCTGCAAGTTTGGCAACTGAATGCGGGTTGAAAGACATTAGTGCGACCGGACCTTCGTAGCCTATCAACGCATTCACAACTGCCTGCTCCAAAGGCCCGATGTTTGGGCCCATCTCACCGTCTTGGTCTTTTAGTTCGACAAGTAGAGGAGCACGCCCGGCGACAAGGTCTAGAACTTCAGCAAAACTCGGTACATTTTCGTTGCTGCCAATCAGTTGAATCTCTGCCATTTCTGCGGCTGAACGTTGCTGAATCGGGCCCCTTTCACTAGTTAGACGGGTCAAATCATAGTCGTGAAAAACCATGGCCTGATCGTCTTTGGTGCGCTGCAGGTCCATCTCAATGCCGTAGCCTGCTTCAATAGCAGCAAGAAACGCAGCGCGCGAATTTTCAGCACGGCCTTTTGCAAGATTGTGGTAGCCTCGATGCGCAATCGGAGTTGATAAAAATACCGGGGGCAGATGCGTCATTTTATTTGAAAAATACCTTCAATTTCCACGGCAACACCCAACGGCAGTGATGCAGCACTAACAGCAGAGCGCGAATGACGCCCGGCGTCACCCATCGCTGCAACAAGAAAATCGGACGCCCCATTTATGACTTTAGGCTGGTCAGTGTAGTCGGCGGTCGAATTGACGAATCCGGTGAGTTTTACGGCGCGGACAAGGCGGTTAAGATCGCCACCGCAAGCGGCCTTAACTTGCGCGAGTAGGCTGATTGCACAGGATTTTGCAGCGTCTGCGCCTTGTTCAGTTGACATATCGTCACCAAGCTTGCCGGTGATTAACCCATCAGGCCCATTAGAGATTTGGCCAGAGACATACACAATGTCGCCAATCTGTACGAACGGCACGTAGTTAGCGGCCGGGGCAGGTGCATCGGGTAGTGTTACACCAAGTTCAACAAGTCGTGCTTCGAGACCATTGCTCATGAGAATTCTCCCTATTCGAATTTGAACAGACGCTAGCCCGGACTGCGGACGGGGAAAACCACAAAATCGGTTCTGGTCGAATTTCAAACCAAAATTGTTGAGATTGTTCGTCCCTTCAAGCCTCTAAGGCGTTAATAATGCATTAAGATTAGGCCTACGTGGCGCGTTGAAAGTACTATTGGCAACAAAGCAACGCCCTCCGTGTTCCATAGAAAAAACAAGATTAATTGATTTATCGTTGCTCGTTGTAACCAAACAGTCACAATGACGTTTTCTACACCGCCGATTGATTGGACTTTGTAAGTAAAATACTATTTGAGGGGCTGAATGGGATTGTCGAAGAGAATTATTTTGCCTGGATCCAGAACCTGCCCCACAAGAGCTAGGCTAAAAATGGCTTGTGTACTTGTCGTCGCGCTGTCTCTCAGCGCGTGCGGTTTTTCGCAGCCAGTCGATGGAATTCAGGATCCAAATGAGAGACTAAACCGCCGTATTCATGCCGAAAACATAGCGTTTGACCGTTTTCTGTTCCGCCCAGCTTCAAAGGTTTATGGCAGAGGGATACCGATGCCTATTCGCCGAGGTATCGGTAACTTCGCCGGAAACCTGAATTTGCCGCGTGTTGTTGTAAACAACCTCTTGCAGTTTAGGATTGGGAAGGCACTGAAGCACACCGGGCGTTTTGTGATCAATACAACGCTAGGTATGGGTGGCCTTCTGGACCCGGCCACACCTATGGGTGTTGAGGAAGACAGAACCAATTTTGGCGAAACGCTATATGTCTGGGGTTTCAAAGAAGGTAACTTTATGGAATTACCTTTGTTGGGGCCGTCGACGGACCGGGCTACAGTGGGCATGATTGTCGACCTTTTTACCAATCCGCTTGTCTACATGGTGCCATCGCCTGAAAACGCAATTGGTGTATTTTCAGCAGGACTCGCAAAAGTTGGTGATCGGTACGAGTATTCGTCTACGATAGACTCTATCTTGTATGAGAGCGAAGATAGTTACGCACAGGCACGTTCTCTTTACTTGCAGAATCGCAGGTTTGAGCTGGGTGTAGAAGTAACCGACGACGAAGTTGACGAAATAGATTCATTGTTCGAGGATCTGTATGGTGAATGATGTAAAACGACGAACTGTTCTGGCCGGACTTGGTGCCGGCGTGGTTGCCGCGGCGGTGCCCGGTTCAGCGATGGCGCTGACCACCGCTGAAGCGCGCAGACTGATTGATGATGTCGTGAGCGAGATCACGCGCGTTATCAACTCTGGCGGATCTGAATCACGTATGTTGACGCAATTCGAACGAATATTTGATCGGTTTGCGAACACTGCCGTCATTGCTATCCGGGTGCTTGGAGCCGATGCGCGCTCTGCCAGCCAAGCGCAACTACGCGATTTTACAGTGGCATTTCGAAGATACATTGCACGCAAATATGGTCGTCGGTTTAGGGAATTTATAGGGGGTCGGATCGAAGTCGATTCAGCCCGCGCTGTAAAAAGCTGGCACGAAGTGCAGACAACTGCACATCTGCAGGGAGAAGCGCCTTTCCGCATCGATTTTCTGGTCAAGGAAGCAGGTGGTCGAAACCTGTTTTTTGACATGGTGATCGAAGGAATTAGCCTGACAAAAGTTGAGCGCGAAGAGATAGGCGCAATGCTTGACCGGCGACGTGGGAATCTTGATCAGTTGATCAGCGATCTCCGGAACACCGGCTGACGCGATGCGCTTGGGCATTGTCATAGCCACAGGCCTCTTGGCCTCGGCAGCAATAGCTGAAGAACAGCTTGGGAGTTTCGATGGTATCTACCGTCAGGTGGCTGGTGCTGATTGTGCTAGGATTGGCGAAGAGGGTGGTGCACTAAAGGTCGAAGACAACACCTTTATTGGTGTCGGTTCACAATGCACGATGATTAGCCCGGTCTCTGTTCGGGATATGAATGCCGTTCTCTATGACATGGAATGCGAAGCCGAAGACGCCCATTGGGTCGAACGGGTGCTGTTCATGAAAGCTGCCGATTCAGGGCTGATCATGGTCTGGAACGGCTATGCATTCAAATATGATAACTGTTCAGAGGAAGATCTGGTTGAGGGTGCTGTTGACGACGTCGTTAGCAACGAGTGAAAATCACATTAGCACTCGCCCGCGCTAGCGGCGCAAGCAAACCAGTTAAGAGGCGTCTCTGGTGCAAAAGTTAGCGATTGCGACCGCCGAATATGCTGTTCAATACATCAAGAATTATGCCATCTGCCTGACGGTCCCGTCTGCCCCTGTTGCCACGTGTACGCAATTCGGACAAAGGTGGCTGCGGTGGAACGGGTGTTATCATAGGCAGCGGTTGAGCAGGCAAACCTTCATGAACCCGTAGCATCGTTTCGTGCCATATTTCGGCTGGCAGACCACCGCCTGTCACACCAGTGAGCGGAGTGTTGTTGTCATAGCCCATCCAGACGCCCGCAACATAGTCGGCGGTAAAGCCTAAAAACCACGCATCGCGCGCGGCCTGAGTTGTTCCTGTTTTACCTGCTGCTGGCCGTCCCGGCAACTTTGCACGCTGACCAGTACCGGCTTCGACAACCTGGTTCATCATGTAGATGAGTTGCGCAGCTGCATTTTCACTGATGACACGTTCACCGATGCCACCCTCTTGTCGCATAAGGGGGTCCTGCTCGCCCTGTAGCCGAAGCTCAACAAGCCCGTAAGGTGTCACACTGCTTCCGCCGTTTAAGATGCCAGCGTATGCGCCTGTCATTTCAATAAGAGTGGATTCCGATGCGCCAAGCGCCAGTGCCGGGCCCAAAGCCAGATCACTTTCAATGCCGAAATCGGCTGCGATTTTGCGCACATTTTCGCGACCTACGCTTTCGGAAACGCGGACAGCCGGAATGTTAAAGGACTGTCTCAGGGCGTCGGTCAGGGTCACTTGGCCATGAAATTTGTGATCATAGTTCGTCGGAGACCATGCGCCGGACCCCGGAATGTTGATTGTGAGCGGTGAGTCATCAACGTAATCGTTGTAACTGTACCCAAGGTCGAGAGCGGCGGCATAAACGAAGGGTTTGAATGCTGACCCAGTTTGACGCAGAGCCTGCGTCGCACGATTGAATGCGCCTGATACGCGTGTTTGCCGTCCGCCAACCATTGCACGCACCGCCCCGTCGGATGACATGACAACGATCGCGGCTTGTGCTTCTGAACCGTCGCGTACCTTGGTTTCAAAAATGTAGGCCAGCGCTTCTTCGGCAGCAGTTTGTATGCGCTGATCAAGCGTTGTGCGGATGATAACGTCTTCGGTTGTGTTGCTGGTAAAGAAATCTGGCCCACTTCCCATGACCCAATCCGCAAAATACCCACCGGCGCGTGCGGCTGCGGCTGCGGATAATTCCGCGGGGTTTTCGCGTGCATTCACTGCCTCAGCCGTAGAAAGATATCCCTGCTCTTCCATCAGATTCAAAACGACCTGCGCACGGTCACGAGACCGTTCAAGGTTGTTCGTCGGTGCATAGCGTGTCGGGGCTTTCAGCAAGCCCGCCAACATTGCAGCCTCTGTCGGAGAAACTGTGTTTGCTGATTCACCGAAATAACGTTGGCTCGCCGCCTCAAAACCACGTGCACCTGCGCCTAAAAACGCGCGATTGAGGTAGATCGTAAGGATTTCGTCTTTGCTGTACCGTACCTCCATCGCAAGTGCGTAGATCGCTTCTTTCGCCTTACGCCAGAGCGTTCCCCGGCGACAATCAGCCTCGTATTCTGCTTCAGTCATCCCTGAACTAGGGTCGTGTGGAACACCAAGACACAGCAGTTTCGCTGTTTGTTGCGTTATTGTAGAGCCACCGTTGCCGGACAGCGGGCCGCGTCCGGCGCGTAGGTTGATGCGTACTGCGCTCGCAATCCCACGCGGGCTTATGCCAAAATGCCGGTAAAAACGCTTGTCTTCGGTCGCGATGACGGCGTTCTTCAGATGTGGGGAAACGGTATCAGCCGTAATCATGCCGCCAAACTGATCGCCGCGCCACGCGAACACCTGCCCGTTTCTGTCAAGCAGTGTGACGGATCCGCGGGTACGTCCGTCGATCAGCTGTGTGGCGTCAGGCAGTGTTGCAGCGAAGTACCCAACGGTCAGGGTGACTAGCAGCAGCAGCACAGCAGAGCTGCGCCAGACCACACCCCAGATCATCCGAAATACCCAACGAAACAATCCTGATATCGCCCTAATAATTGGGTTGCGAGATCTGCTCCGCCTACGTCGTGTCGTTTTCCTTGGGGTGGGTTTGCTTTTAGTTGTTCGGCGTGTGGTAGCTGTCTTGGCAGCAGGTTTTTTACCTGATGCTGCCTTTGACGCATAACGCCGATCCGCCACCAATGGCGGTTTCTTTTTGCCAGTACCACTCATGCGTCACCCAATCCGGCGCCTGCCTTTTTTTCGCAACTTACACGCTTCGCGTTGGAATGTGGAGCTTATAGAGCCAATCGCAATCCATTTTTCCAAAGCTTAAATTTTAAGCATAGCCCGAAAAAACCGCAAAAAATGTGCGATCGAAGGGATTCATGCCTAAATTTTCGTCTCTCTCCCTTGAAGCGCGCATGTGCGGCATCGCTATGCTGCAGCTGCAAACACGCGGTCAGAAGGGAAATAACGTGAAACTTATCATAGCGACCATCAAACCGTTCAAGCTCGAAGATGTCCGGGTTGCACTTACAGAAACAGGCGTACGGGGCATGATGGTGAGTGAAATCAAAGGATTTGGTGCCCAGTCCGGTCATACGGAAATTTACCGGGGGGCCGAATATACGGTGAACTTTGTTCCGAAGATCAAACTTGAGATCGTTGTCGCTGCGGCAATGGCCGATCAGGTGATCGAAACAATCCAGAAAACAGCCAACACCGGCAAGATCGGCGACGGCAAAATATTCGTGCTTGATGTGGCGCAGGCAATGCGTGTGCGGACCGGCGAAATGAACGAGGACGCGCTGTAAAGCGGCGGACTGTCAGAGAGGAATATAGAAATGAGACTGACAACACTTAGTCTGGCCGCACTGGTGGCCGCACTTCCAAGCCTTGGGTTTGCGCAAGAAGTGGATGAAACACCACTGAACGCCGATATCGGCTTTATCTTTACGACATTCATGTTTCTGGTCACCGGGTTTCTGGTGTTCTGGATGGCGGCAGGGTTTGCCATGCTTGAGGCGGGTCTTGTTCGCGGCAAGAACGTCACCATGCAGTTAATGAAGAACGTTGCATTGTTTTCTCTGGCGTCGATCTTCTACTACCTGATTGGTTACAACCTTATGTATCCGGGTGACGGCTGGTCGATTGACGGAATTCTTGGGGCGTTTTCTCCGGCTTCGTTAGAACCTGTCGGCCTTGCAGACACCGAAGCAGACCTGACTTATGCGTCTGTGGGTTCAGACTTCTTCTTCCAGCTTATGTTCTGTGCAGCGACCGCGTCGATCGTGTCGGGTGCCATGGCAGAACGCGTAAAATTGTGGCCATTCCTGATTTTCACCGTGCTGCTGACGTCTGTCATCTATCCCATTCAGGCAAGTTGGAAATGGGGCGGCGGATTTCTGAACGAAATGGGCTTTCTTGATTTTGCCGGCTCGACCGTTGTGCACTCGGTCGGGGGCTGGGCTGCCCTGACAGGTGCTATTATCCTTGGGCCGCGTATCGGCAAATACAAAGATGGCAGAACCGTCCCAATGCCGGGTTCGAACTTGACGCTGGCTACATTGGGAACGTTTATTCTGTGGATGGGTTGGTTTGGTTTCAATGGCGGCTCGCAGCTTTACATGGATACCGCTGGTAACGTTTCTGACATCAGCCGGATCTTTAGCAATACCAATCTGGCTGCTGCCGGGGGCGCGCTCGCCGTACTCATCCTGACTCAGGTTCTTTATAAGAAACCTGATTTGACGATGGTGCTGAACGGTGCACTTGCCGGGCTTGTATCGATCACTGCAGAACCGCTAACGCCAAGCCTTGGCGCATCTGTTCTGATTGGTGCAATCGGTGGTGTGATTGTTGTCTTTGCGGTGCCAATGCTGGATCGGTTCAAAATCGACGACGTCGTCGGTGCAATTCCGGTTCACCTGCTTGCAGGTATCTGGGGAACTCTGGCGGTCTGCCTGACAAATAGCGATGCATCTTTTGTCACCCAATTGATCTCGATCATAGTGGTAGCTGCCTTTGTCGTGGTTGCTTCAGCTGTGGTCTGGCTCGTTCTGAAGGGTCTGATGGGGCTCCGAGTGAGCGAAGAGGCCGAGATCACAGGGCTCGACATGACCGAATTGGGCATGGAGGCCTACCCCGAGTTCTCTAACGGCTGATTCCCTTCCTTTTCAGCCGAGAGACATCTTGCCCGGGCCTAAGTGCCCGGGCCTTTTTTGTTTGTCTTAACGAAAAACGCGGCCTCCCGGGGCACGCTTTCGTTTAAAGCAGAGTGTTAAATTGGTTCAAATTCCAACATCGATGATTGCTTTGGCCAGAATAGGCACTGAGTTTTTATTCAGGCCTGCAATGTTTAGCCGACTGTCACCAACCATGTAGATGCCATGATCGCGGCGGAGCGTTTCGACCTGCTCTGGCGTTGCACCAAGGCGCGAGAACATGCCGCGGTGCTGCGCAAGAAAAGCAAAGCGGTCAGAACCAGCGAGTTTTTGAAGCTCTTTCGCAAGCTGTTCACGCAATGCGAGCATTCCAAGGCGAACCTCTTCAAGCTCGGCGCTCCAGTCAGCGCGCAGTGCTTTGTCATCAAGGATCATTGTAACAAGCCGTGCACCATGATCCGGCGGGAAGGAGTAGTTCTGACGGTTCAGAAACGCGAGGTTCCCCTGCGTAACATCCCGCAACGATGCATCCTGTGTCACCACCATTAGAATACCCGTGCGTTCGCGGTAGATACCGAAGTTTTTGGAACAGCTCGCCGCAATCAGGGTCTGGGGCATTTCAGAGGCGACCATACGTAAGCCTGCTGCATCTTCTTCCAGACCGTCACCAAACCCTTGATATGCGATGTCAATAAACGGGATTGCGCCGGTTTCCTGTAGCACGGCGATCACTTCGGCCCATTGTGCGTTGGTCAGGTTTGCACCGGTTGGGTTGTGGCAGCAACCGTGCAATAGCACAACATCGCCTGCGGGAATCTGTGCAAGGTCGGCGAGCATACCCTCAAAATCTACGCCCCGGGAGTCGTTATCGAAATACCGATACTCGCGCATCTTCATCCCAAGATATTTGATGATCGACGGGTGGTTGGGCCATGTTGGGTTTGATATCCAGATAGTGGCATCTGGTGATGCCATCTGGATGAGTTCCAGCGCCTGTCGCACAGCACCAGTTCCACCCGGAGTCGCAGCTGCAGCCACGTTTTCGCGCGCGACTGAGGAACTCAGAACCAGAGAAATCATTGCGTCCTGATACGCAGGCTCACCGGCAAGACCAGTGTACGATTTGGTTGTTTCGGTTTCCCAAAGTTGCTTTTCAGCAGCTTTGATTGCACGCATCACAGGAGTGACACCTTCGGCGTTTTTGTAAACGCCAACACCAAGGTCGATTTTGTCAGAACGCGGATCGTCGCGATACATTTGGACCAGCTGGAGGATTTTATCAGCGGGCTGTTGTTTGAGATTGCTAAGCATATCAGGCCCCCGTTTTTATTTTAAGATCATTGTACATGCCCCATTCCGCCCATGAACCGTCATAGAGCGCGTGGCGACGATGCCCAATACGTTCCAGCGCAAGGCTGAGGATCGCTGCAGTTACACCAGAACCGCAAGTGGTGATTGCTGGCTTGCCAAGGTCGACGCCAGCATTTTCGAAAATGGGTTTCAGTGCATCCACGGATTTCATCGTTCCGTCAGCGTTCAGAACATCCGGGTAGGGAACATTTACCGAATTGGGTATGCGTCCGGAACGAAGGCCCGGACGCGGCTCTTCTTCTTCGCCCCGAAAGCGTGCAGCGCTGCGAGCGTCGACGATTGTATAATCACCCAGTTTCGCTGCTGCGGCGACTTGCGTAACATCTTTGGTCAGATGTGCCTGCCGTTGAACTGTCATATGACGGTCGCGCACGATTGGGGGCAAGTCTTCGACTTCACGTTCTTCGGCGATCCATTTGGGAAGGCCACCATCCAGAACAGCGATGTCTGTTTTGCCCATAAGGCGAAACAACCACCAGACACGTGCCGCGGAAAACAGACCAGAACCATCGTAGGCAACAACCTGATGGCCGTCTCCCACGCCCATTTCGCGCATTCGTGACATGAATTTTTCAATTGGAGGTGCCATATGTGGCAGCTCAGAGCGATGATCACTGATGTCATCGATATCGAAAAACCGTGCACCCGGAATGTGGGCCTCTTCATATTCCGCACGTGGGTTACGCCCAGATTGCGGCATATACCAGGATGCATCAAGAATACGCAGGTCTGGATCTTTCAGATGCTGGGCTAGCCAGTCTGTTGAAACCAGTGTTTTCGGATCATTTTCGGACATTTTTCGCCCCCAGAAGACTCGGTCGATCCTTGCCTACCGAGAGGGACACGCGCTGGCAAGAGGCAGGTGCCTTACCTAAGGGGCAGGCACCTGCAATTTTTCTTATTTTGCCATCATCTTTTTGACGATTCCGACGATTGCCAGCAAAACGCCGCCGCCAACACCGCCGCCAGCAATTTGGCTAACGATTGCGCCAAGGTCCATTCCGCTGCCTGCAGCCGCGTCGGCCATGCCACCTGCGCCAATCATTCCGAGGAGCTGGCCACCAATACCACCGCCCAAGATTCCGGCAATCGAATTCACCAGAGTGCCTTGGTTAAGGTTCTTTAACAGGCCGCCAGCTACGTTGCCGCCGATGGCACCCGATATCAGACTGATCAGGAGTTCCATTTTTGTGTCCTTCTTCCGTCATGGGCCATTAAATTTATACACCAATACCCGGCCCAGATACTTGGCTTAGGCGGAGGATATCAAATTTAATGTTTTTCCGCGAAGGGGAATAATTTGACTGATCTAACCGTTACGTAAAAGACGCTGTTTCTGGCGGCCCCAGTCGCGTTTTGCCTCGGTCGCACGTTTGTCGTGAACCTTTTTACCTTTGGCGATACCGATCTTAAGTTTGACCATACCTTTGTGGTTGAAATACATGACCAGCGGCACAAGGGTCATACCTTGACGCGAAGTTGCTTGCCAAAGTTTTGATAATTCTTTCTTTGAAACCAGAAGTTTACGTTTGCGCCGCTCTTCGTGACCCCAGGTTTTAGCTTGCGCATAAGGGGAAATGTAGCCGTTAATCAGCCAAAGTTCACCGTCTTCAACATTTGCATAACTGTCGGCAATGTTAACCTGACCCGTGCGGGTCGATTTTACCTCGGACCCAAAAAGCACGATGCCACATTCGAGATCATCCTCGATGGCATAGTCATAGCGCGCGCGCCGGTTTTCGGCGATCACCTTATAGTTTGGGTCTGATTTCTTGTTCGACATAATGTCTGTTGCCTACACCGCAGCAAAGAGGGTGTCCATCGGGGACCGACGCAGAAGGTAAGTTGAAATTTAAAAATTATAACCAGTGCCTTTGAATTCTATTTTAGCTGGAAGGCCATTCCGCGATCACGGCGTCTGCTTCTATCTCGATCAACCATTCCGGATTTACAAAGCGTTCAACCGCCATGATTGTATCAACCGGACGCACATCGGCGAAATAATCTTTGCGGACGTCTATGGCAGATTTCCAATCATCAATATTTGTCAGGATAATCCGGGTACGCACAACGTCGTGCATGCCAGACCCCGCCTGTTCAAGCGCAGCCTTAATGATCTCCAGAATACATTTTGTCTGCATCGCGACATCACCGATACCAACGGTTTTCCCGTCGGGACCAACCGGGGCAGTTCCACCAATCGAAATAAATGGGCCAACCCGAACGGCACGAGAGAAGCCCACGATCGCCTCCATCGGGTTTCCGTTGGAAATAAGCTCTCTGTCAAATAGCGCCATGTTGGCCTCCGGTAATGGATTAAGTAGGGGCACGTTAACGGAAAATTTCGTTTTTGCGAAATTAGGCGGCGAACGCCTACTCAATTCAGTTTTCACTTGTCATTTTCGGAGAAACCGATTGCCGCATCGCAACTAAAGATTGAAGAATTGATGCTGACGTATATTTAGAGATGCGGGTTTCTAATTGATCACTTTTGTTAATCGCGAGCCGTTAGTTAGTGAATAATGGAGAAATTTGTAGGCGATGGAGATATTGAGCGAAATCTATCAGGGTGGTTTTTACTTACTCTCGCGCAGGTTCGAGAAAAAGCAGTTTCCGTTTATTGGCGTGGAGGAGGTACTTCCACCTGTTGACGTAGATCTAAACTTACTTGCGGATCAAACTGTGACCTCTCCCGAAATCTTATCCGAAGAATTAAGAAAGCATGATTTTCAGTTAACGCTCGCAGAACTGCAAACCGAATTCGCGGGCCAAAATGGTCTTTTGCTTTTACATGCTTTGCTAATCGCGGTTTTACGCAGACGCGAAGCGCCGGAAAATGCAACGCATCTCTTTCTGCGCCTGTGGCGAGAGCAAGGAACTCGTTTAGCCAAAGACCTGACGATACGATGGAAGATATCCGCAGCGACCACGTTTGCCGACCACGGTAACTCATATGAGCAACGATCACTGGGGATGGGTCTTTCAATCCTATTTGACATGATAAAACTGCACGACAGTGAAAGGCGCCTTACCGGTCAATCAGGTCGCGCCCCATTTAGGCGAAATCCAGAAATACGCCGATTTCCGCTGGCTTTCGGAATGGTGCCATATTCATTTCAGAACGGCGATCTTGATCGCAACATGCTGGCACGCCTCTGGGCGCTCTCTGAGAAAGATGAAGTAATCGCCCCGCTCGCTCGCTCAATGTTGTTTGCTGTTATGACAGATCAGCGATCAATTTTCGCTCGTGCCCAGCGCCTTAAGCCCAAACACGGCAATGAATCTGTCTTGGACCTGATCCCACGCGACGAAGGGTCAAAGTGAATTTTGAATAGAGAAACTCTGGTCGTGCTAGCGACAATTGCAGGGCTTTGCCTGGTTAAACTATCTCAAGAGATGTCTAATTCACTTTTTCGCGTCTCTTCCAGAGTGAACAAACACAGGTATTATTGTTACATTAATTAATCAAATCTGCATGGCGCATTGCGGCGTCGATTTGCGCCTTTGTTTCGTCCAGCAATTCGGTCAGCGGAGAGCGGACTTCGGCGGAGCACAGGCCAAGTTTTGAGAGGCCGTATTTTGCGCCAACAAGGCCGGGCTCTGTGAATATTGCCTGATGCAACGGCATGAGCTGGTCCTGATACTCAAGCGCAGTGGTGAAATCACCGGCAAGCATGGCTGCCTGAAACTCCGCACAAAGGCGCGGCGCAACGTTTGCTGTGACGGAAATACAACCAATACCCCCGTGCGCGTTAAACCCAAGTGCCGAACCATCTTCGGCAGACAATTGGATGAAATCTTTGCCGCAAGTTTCACGTTGTTCAGAAACACGAGTCATGTCCGCCGTGGCGTCCTTCACACCGATAATCCGTGGCAAGCGCGCAAGTTCACCCATCGTTTGGGCTGTCATATCAACGACTGAACGGCCGGGGATGTTATAAATAAAGATCGGCAGGTCGCAGCAATCGTGCAATTCGGTGTAATGCGCGATCAGCCCGCGCTGAGTTGGCTTGTTGTAGTATGGTGTCACGACAAGTGCAGCGTCTGCGCCAACCCTGTGCGCATGGCGCATGAACCGCACGGCTTCGACCGTGTTGTTTGAACCGGCGCCCGCGATAACAGGAACGCGACCAGCGGCTGCTTTTACGACCGTCTCGACAACAATTTCATGCTCTTCATGGGTCAAAGTTGGGCTTTCACCCGTTGTGCCAACCGGGACAAGACCAGTTGAGCCCTCTGCAATATGCCATTCGACCAGCTTCTTAAGCGTATCGAGATCCAGCTGGCCGTCTTTGAACGGCGTTACCAGAGCAGGGAGAGACCCTTTAAACATGATACGCATCCTTTTGCTTGAGGGCTAATCCAGTCAACCCGACGAATTCGCGGCAGACCCTAGCCATATTTGCCCCAAATGCCAAGTTTGTGTGTCGAAGGGAAGGGGGATGCGCTACATTTGTCGAAGGAATCTCAGAATTCGAGCAGGGACTACAGGCTGATGCACCAATTAATTGTTCTACTATTGCTTTTTTGCGTATCCGTCAGCGCTGTTGAAGCGCAGACCACCGAACAAGGCCAAGCTATGGCCAGTGCGATGAAAGAAGTGCGCGATGACAATTGGGATGAAGCCGTAAAACTTGCGCGTCCGGAGGGTCAAGTAGCGCTCGATTTAGTGGAATGGCGCCGCCTTCGTGCCGGAGAAGGCGATTTTACAGATTTCCAAAGGTTCTTAACGCGCCGTTCTGATTGGCCCGGGTTAAAGCGGCTGCGGGCTCGGGGGGAGATATCCATCACTGATGCTATTCCGACAGCTGATGTATTGGCATACTTTGAAGACCATCCTCCTCAGACCGGGAATGGTGCGTTGCAAAGAGGGCGGGCTTTTCGCGAAATTGGTGCGCAGCATGACGCGAACGACGAAGCGGTCATTGCATGGCGAAGCCTTTCAATAGAGCCATCAGCACGCACAGTATTGCTACAAAGATACGGGCATATACTTGGGGCGCATCATGAAGCACGCCTCGACATGTTGCTTTGGCGCGGTTTGGTGAGTGAAGCAAAGGCAATGTTCCCGCTGGTTAGTCCGGGCTGGCGAAAACTGGCCGAGGCGCGATTGGGGTTGCGCGCGGATTCCAACGGCGTTGACGGTTTGATCGCGGCAGTTCCAGCGGCTCTAAGAAATGACCCTGGTCTGGCCTATGAACGGTTCCTGTGGCGCGCAAAAAAGGGGCGTGACGAAGCCGCCATCGAAATTGCTCTGGCGCGAAGTGGAAGCGCAGTCTCGCTTGGCGAGCCAGAACGCTGGGGGCGGTACCGGCGACAGATGGCGCGACAGCTTATGCGCGATGGACAGCCAAGATTGGCATACCGGCTCGCGTCTGCACACCATTTGAGTGAAGGTAGAAATTACGCCGATCTTGAGTGGCTGTCAGGTTTTATAGCGTTAAGAAAACTAGATGAACCAGCGCAAGCCTTAGAGCACTTTCAGAATTTTCAAGCCGCAGTTTTCACACCGATCAGTCTTGGTCGTGCAGGGTATTGGAAGGGCCGCGCAGAAGAGGCGTTGGGCAATACAGAGGCAGCGCAGGCAGCCTATGCTTTTGGCGCGCGATATCAGACGAGCTTTTACGGCCTACTCGCCGCTGAACGGGCTGGCCGGAAAATGGATGCGGGTCTGACCGGAGCGGAGAGTTTTCCGGATTGGAGGAACGCCGACTTCATGCAATCCAGTGTCATTGCGGCGGCTTTGCTGTTGTTGGAAGCTGGTGAGCCAGATCTTGCTAAACGTTTCTTTCTGCATCAGGCGGAATCGCTAAACCGAAGCGAATTGGGCCAATTGGCGGATTTGGCGTTGTCATTGGATGCGCCCCACATCGCGTTGAAAATTGCGAAACAGGCCGCGCAACAGGGGTATATGTTGCCACGATCCTACTACCCGCTTCATCCTTTGCGCAGCGAGGAACTGCCTGTTGCGCCAGAGCTTACGCTCTCAATTGCGCGGCGAGAAAGTGAATTTAATCCGGTAGCAGTCAGCGGTGCGGGTGCTCGGGGTATCATGCAACTAATGCCACGAACGGCGCAGGCAATGACCAGTAAATTGGGCTTGGGGTATAATGGTGATCGTTTGTTGACGGACTGGCGCTACAATTCGCAGCTTGGAAGCGCATATCTCGCGCTACTGATCGAAGAGTTCGGTAAGTCTTATGTGCTGGTTGCTGCGGGCTACAATGCCGGACCATCCAGACCGCGTAAATGGATCGAGCGTTTCGGAGATCCGCGCAATGAAAGCGTGGATGCTGTCGACTGGATTGAACATATCCCGTTTGATGAAACGCGAAATTACGTAATGCGCGTTATGGAATCTCTGCCGGTTTACCGCGCGCGCCTCACGGGTCAGGTTCAGGAACTGACATTGTCGCAGGAATTGCGGCAGTCGCCGTAGGGCTTGGCGCGCCTTTCGCGCCAAAGTGCGAACAAGCCGGCACCAACGACCAGACCCGCTCCGACGATGACATTGAACTCCAGCGTTTCGCCAAAAAGCGTTATGCCGATCATGGTTGCGAAAACCAGTTGCAGGTAGGCAAAAGGCTGCACAGCCCCGGCTTCAGCGACTTCGTAACATTTGATCAGCAACCAATGCCCCAGAACACCTGTAACACAAAGACAGGCCATCCAACCCCAGTCGGTTGCGATCATAGGTTCCCAGAACCACACCCCAATGGATGTCATCGCAACAGAGCCTGCAACACCTGTCCAGAAAAAACTGGTTGCGGCGGTGTCACGTCGCGCGGCATATCGGGTCAGCAACCCGTAGAGAGCAAAAAGAAAAGCAGCGATCAAAGGTATGACGGCTTCTGGTGCAAATACCCTGAAACCAGGTTGCAAGATGATCAGAACCCCAATGAAACCCACGCCAATGGCCGTCCAACGCCGCCAGCCTACCGTCTCACCCAGAACCGGGCCGGACAAGGCGGCGATCAATAGAGGGTAGCTTGTAAAAATGGCGTGGCTTTCGACCAGCCCAAGATAGGTGAAAGCAAGCACCATCACACAGATTTCAACGGCCAGCAGGACCCCGCGAAAAATTTGCAGCACGGGCTGAGTCGTTGCCGCCGCCGCGCGAATACCCCCGGTTTTTCGGCTCGCTATGCTGATCACGAAGGCTGCAAAGAACCAGTAGCGGATCATGACGACCATCAAAACATTATAGGTGTCTGCAAGATGACGCGACAAACCGTCTTGCGCTGCAAAGACAAAGGTTGTCGCAATCATGAGCAGGATGCCAAGACGGGTGTTTGATTGCGTCATGCTTTGGTTTCCATAACGGCGGTTGTCATGTGGCGTTTGCGCCCAAAGCCTGTTTGACGGGTCACTGTAAATCCAGCCTCTGATAAGGCGCGGCGAACGAAACCTGCGGCTGTATAGGTGGCGCATGTGCAGTTTGGTGCTGTATGCTTGGCGACCTGTTGGATCAGAGACTCTTCCCAGAGCTCTGGGTTTTTGACCGGGGAAAACCCATCAAGAAACCAGGCGTCAGCTAAGCCATGCCAAAGGGGTAGCATTTCACGCGCATCGCCAATGCGAATGTCAGCTATAAGATCATCGGTTTCGATGTAGGTTTTGCCCGAACGCCATTGATCAAGGAATGGTCCCGCAATCGCCTGCGCTTCCGGAAACGCAGCAAGCGCTGTTTCGATTTGATCTGCTTCCAGCGGGTAGGCTTCGAATGATGTAAACCGCAGCGGCCCAAAGGTGTCGGACACGCGCCAATCAAGCAGGGCGGTCAGCATGTTGAGCCCAGTGCCGAATCCAAGTTCTGCTATTTGAAAACCGGGGACAAACCGGTCAGGTAATCCGTTTCCTGCCATGAACACATGCCGGGTTTCAGCAAGACCGTTTTCGATGGAAAAATAAGGGTCATCAAATTGCACGGATACCGGAGTTATTCCGTCGCGCCATTCTAACTCTGTCCGCTGGTCTGTCGTCATGGGATGCCCTAAAAGCGCTTAACGAACGGACAATGATGAAATCGGAAAGGTTTGGCAATGGCCGACATAACAGTCGTGGGCGCAGGGATTTTTGGGCTTTCAATTGCCTGGGTCTGCGCAAGCCGTGGCGCAAAGGTGCGGGTTATTGAAAAACATGCAATTGGTGCCGGATCAAGCGGCGGAATCGTTGGGGCATTGGCCCCTCATACGCCGGACAATTGGAACCATAAGAAAGAGTTTCAGTTTCAGAGCCTGACAATGATGCCGGGCTTTTGGAAAGCCGTTGATGATGCCTCAAATCTATTGTCCGGCTACGCCCAGTTAGGCCGGTTGCAATCGTTAGATGATATGAGAGTTCTTAATCTTGCGCAGGAGCGGATATCCTCTGCAAAAGATTTATGGCGAGGTAAAGCGATTTGGCGGGTCGAAGAGGTGGGTGATCGCGGAGATTGGGCGCCTAAAAGCAAAACTGGGATGCTGGCGTTTGACACTTTAAGCGCTCGTATTAACCCCCGTGCCGCAACCCATAGTCTGGCGGCTGCGGTTCAGTCGCTTGGGGTTGAAATTTTGATTGGTGAAGCGCAGCCAAAAGGGCGGGTAATCTGGGCAACTGGTTATCATGGCTTGCTCGACCTGTCGCGCGCGCTTGGTCAGGAGGTTGGTAAAGGGCTGAAAGGCCAGGCGATATTGCTGCGTCATGATGCAGGTGATCAGCCACATTTGTTTGCTGACGGTATCCATATTGTACCGCATGAGAATGGCACTGTTGCTGTCGGCTCAACCAGCGAACGCGAGTTCGAAGATGAAACCAGCACCGACGAACAGCTTGACGACCTTCTTGAACGTGCGCTGAATGCGTTTCCTGTTTTGACTAGGGCAAAGGTAATTGAACGCTGGGCGGGTGTTCGACCACGGGCAAAAACCCGTGCTCCGATGTTGGGGGCGTACCCCGGCCGCGCGGATGAGTACATTGCCAATGGTGGGTTCAAGATAGGGTTGGGAATGGCACCCAAAATCGCAGAGGTAATGGCGGATCTTGTGTTGGAAGGGCGCGACGAAATCCCTGATCCATTCAGGGTTGAAGCCAACCTTTAACTCGCTGTTGCCTGCATACACTGCCGTCCGTCTGGGCCGCGAACCCACATATCTGCACCCTCTTTACAGCACGTCACAGTTTCAAAATGCATGACGGGTGCTGTTGCCCGGAAAGAAAAAGTTTTAAGTGAACCAAGTTCGCGCTCTGCCATATGCATCAGCAACTGCGCCAGCAATGGGCCGTGAACGACGAGGCCATCATAGCCTTCCACTTCACGCGAATAGGTTTCGTCATAATGGATGCGGTGGCCGTTCAAAGTCAGCGCAGAGTAACGAAACAACAAAGTTGAATTGAAACTGTGGTTTTCACGTGTGCCCTCATCCGTTCTTGCAACTGGGGGTATTGGTTTCGGCGCACCCGGATCAGGGTCTTCGCGGTAGACGAGGTCTTGATGTTCTTTAAGGCAAAGCTTGCCATTCTGGTAAACTTCGTGGCGCACGGTGATAAAGGCAAGTGGCCCGCTGCGCCCGTCTTTCAACGCAACATTCTCGATAATGGTGTGTTTATCCGCTGGGGTGCCGATAAGCAAAGGGGATAGAAATTCCATCTGGCCACCGGCCCACATGCGGCGGGGCAGACCCAGATCAGGTATGAAACCCCCAATTTTGATGTGCCCGTCGCGACCAAGCTTTTCGGCTGGCAGCGGGTCCCAGAAATAGATTTGATGCCAGAAGGGCGGAAGTGGATCACCTTCTGCTGGTGCAGGACCGTTCAAGCCAAGTAAAACGTGCAAGGCGGCGGCGCGAGCCGGGTCCAGCGTGCAATGAAGGGTGTGTGATCGTCCAATAGCGTCGTGCATGAAGGCGACGTTAACCGCAGCGGTCAAAAAGGAAAAGATGTGATGGCACCAAAACTAACATCCCTTGATCATCTGGTGCTTACTGTTCGCAACATTGAACAAACCACGGATTTTTATACTGAAGTTCTTGGAATGACGGCGGAGGAGTTTTACCCCAGTGATGGTAGTCGCCGGACTGCGCTGAAGTTTGGCAAACAAAAGATAAACCTGCACCTCGCAGGGGCAGAGTTTGAGCCAAAAGCGCAGGCGCCTGTATCTGGTTCTGCGGACCTGTGCTTTCTAAGTGATGTTCCACTCCCGGAATGGGAGGCGTATTTAACTGCTTCGGGAATACCAATCGAAGATGGCTCAGTCGCACGCAATGGCGCGACAGGGCCCATTCAGTCATTGTATATTCGTGATCCAGACGGGAACCTGATCGAAATTTCGAACAAGGTTTGACACGCTTGATGCAACAGAAATCCCGAACAAGCCCAGATATTCAGATCAGCGTTTAGCGTCTGCATGCAATGCGGCCATCAACTCCGTCAAAGCCTTGATGTAGTGCTTGTTCGTCAGAAGACCGTCATCATTGAATTCGGCTTGTGCGCCAGCAACGCCAACCTCTGGACCGGTTAGCAATCTTGGTCGAAACGGGTTCATTGCCAGACGCAGAGAATATTGCGCACGCGCTCCACCTGCACGACCGGCAGCGGCTGAAATGATCGCGACAGGTTTATTTTTCCAAGGTGCGCCATCGGTGCGGCTGACCCAGTCGAGCGCATTTTTCAAAACTCCGGAAAGGGCCTGATTGTATTCTGGTGTCGAAATGATTACTGCATCAGCGTTTGCAATCTGTTCTGCGAGTGTTTGAGCGGGTACAGGAACACCGCTGGCGCTTTCAAGGTCGCCATCGTAGAGCGGCATTTGTAGGTCCGCCTCAATGAAATCACCATCGAACAACCGCGCTGCTTCGCGGATCAGTTTTCGGTTAAAAGAGTCTTTGCGAAGAGAGCCGGAAATTCCTAGCAATGTTGGTTTCGACATGAGTCACCTTTTAAATCAGTTACACATTAGATGATCAGCAAACCAAAATGACGCAATACCTGCCTGCGCACAGGCTGTGCATGATCGATGCACAGCGCCTGCTAGACCATCCCTCGTTATGGAAACGTCGAGAAAGGAGCGGTTTGCAATTTGGCTCTAAAATTCCACCCCAATCTGGGCTTTGACGCCGGATCGGAACGGGTGCTTGATAAGTTCCATTTCCGTTACCAGATCAGCGATTTCGATCAGCTCTTCCTTTGCATTTCGCCCTGTCAGAACCACATGAGTCATTTCAGGTTTTTCCGCCTTCAAAAACTCAACGACATCATTGATGTCGATGTAGTCGTAGCGTAGCGCAATGTTGATTTCGTCAAGCAGAACCATCTTGTTGGCTGGGTCGCGGATCAGTTCTTTTGCCTTTTCCCAGGCGGCTGCCGCCATTTCGATGTCGCGGCTTTTGTCTTGGGTTTCCCAGGTAAAGCCTTCGCCCATCGTGTAGAATTCGCAGGCATCGGAAAACTTGTTAAGGATCAGATCACGTTCGCCAGTCGACATCCCACCCTTGATAAACTGCACGACGGCACATTTCATGTCGTGGGCGATGCAGCGAAAGATCATGCCGAACGCTGCAGAGGATTTACCTTTGCCCTTACCGGTGTGCACGATGATCAGACCTTTCTTGTCGGTCTTGGTTGCCATGATCTTATCGCGCGCGGCCTTCTTCTTGGCCATTTTCATCGAGTGGCGGTCAAGGTCTTCTGGTTTGACGTCGGTCATTCTGCGTTTCCATTTAATGAGGTCGTTTGATACTTTGGCAAATCATCCGTGATATGCAACCACTCAACAGGCTCTTTGTAGTGAACGTGAAATTTTGGTTTGAAATCTGCGGGATCATCAAGTGTTGTCGCATAGAAGTGAATTTCACCCGGAAAGCGTTCCGCTTCATAAGCCATGGGTGTTCCACATTTCGCGCAAAAATGCCGGGTAACATCGGCAAAAGATTTATAGGTTGCAGGGGGTGTCCCAAGCCACCTGTAGTGTTCATTTGCTACACCAAAGAAAGCCGCAACAGGTGCTGCGCAATTTCTGCGGCAACTTTCACAGTGGCAAAAGCCAGACCACAGGGGTTTGCGCTCAAACTTGAACTTGGCAGCACCGCATAGGCATCTTCCAGAACCACTCATTATTCTCTCCTGCGCGGGGTAAGAGTTAGTTTCCATTATAGGCGCAAAAAACGGCATTTGAATTTGTTTAAATTTGCGATGTGCGCGGCAAGATTGGTTTTCTTGTGGCTGTAATGATGACACAGTTTTCATGCCCCGAGGGTGCCTTTGATCGGTTTTTGCAACGTGTATGAGGTTGCGTTTTGATATCCGGGATGCGCCGTTTCCCCGACGATGCCAAAGCCCATGGCTGCAAAGGCTGCGTGGTTTTCAACAAGTTCGACGCGGCTTTCAAGCTCCAGTTTCGATTTGCCTAAATCTCTGGCTCGATTCTCGGCTAGTGTGACAAGAGCACGGGCCAGCCCTTTGTTTCTCGAACTCTCGTTAACTGCGAGTTTTCCAAGATATAGCGTGTCGGGTTTGACGGTTAAAAAGATGCATGCAATTGGGGCGTCATTTTGCTCGATCACCCAGATTTCATTCTGTTCAGCGTGTTCTGCAATGTTTTTAAGTGATAGCAGGTGCATTGATGAGGGTGGATCAATGCGCCCTTCCATATAGGCAAATGATGTCTGAATTAGCTGCAGCAATGCCGCGTGATCCTCGCCCGGTTTAACGCGACGTGGTGTCATTGGGCAAGCTCTGCCAGCAATGCGCGTGCTGAGTTTGATCGCGGCGTCCAAAGCCCCCGGTCAATCGCCTCATTCAACCTTTGTGCCATTTCCCGCAGTGCGGGTTCATTGTGTTCAGCAATAAATGTGCGCGTGTCCTCGTCTTCCAGAAAAGCGGTGTGGACAAGGTCAAAATGATGGCCTTTCACCGCGCCGGTCGTTGCGGCAAAGGCAAAGAGGTAATCAACAGTCGCCGCCATTTCAAAAGCGCCTTTGTAGCCGTGGCGCTTGACCCCGTTGATCCATTTCGGGTTCACCACACGCGAACGGACAACGCGCCCAATCTCATCTTCCAGCGTTCGAATAACAGGGCGTTCCGGGCGCGAATGGTCATTGTGGTAGATCGGCCTTTCTTTGCCCTGAAGCGTGCTGACAGCAGCGGCGGCGCCGCCTTCGAACTGATAATAATCGTCACTATCCAGAAGGTCGTGTTCGCGGTTGTCCTGATTTTGAACAATGGCTTCGGTCTGGGACAGACGGGTCTCAAATGCTTCCCGCGCACGCGTACCTTCGGCATTCTTGCCATAGGCGTAGCTGCCCCATTCAAGATAAGCCTCGGCAAGATCAGCTTTACCTGCCCAAAGTCGCTCGTCAATCATGGCTTGCAAGCCAGCACCATAAGACCCGGGTTTGGACCCGAACACGCGATGATGCGCTTCTGGCCCTTCAGTGCGGGCACGTGCGGCGGCTGGGTTCAAATCTTCGAGTTCATCAAGCTCCATAACTGCGCGGGCCGCAGAATCAACCAGGGCAATAAGCTGCGGAAACGCATCACGAAAGAAACCGGAGACTCGCAAAGTTACATCCACACGTGGACGGCCAAGCACGCCTTGGGGTAAAATTTCAAAACCTGTAACGCGGCGGTTTGAACTGTCCCATTTCGGTTTTACGCCCATCAGTGCAAGGCATTGTGCGATGTCGTCACCACCTGTCCGCATATTGGCGGTACCCCAGGCGGTCAGCAACATGGTGCGCGGCCAGTCGCCATGCGTTTGCAAGTGCTTTTCAATCAGAAGATTTGCAGATTTCCAGCCTAACGCCCAAGCGGTTGGCGTCGGTACGGCGCGACTGTCGACAGAGAAAAAGTTCCGCCCGGTCGGCAGTACATCCAAACGCCCACGGGTTGGCGCACCGGAAGGGGCCGGGGCGACAAACTGGCCTTGAAGCGCGGTCAGAAGCCCCGCGCCTTCGTTCTGTCCGCAGGCGCGGAGTGCGGGCAAAACAACGGCGTGGATTTCTTCCATCAACAGAATGGTGTGTTTCCATTTTGGGTCGGGTTTTGTGCCATCAAGCAGGCAACAGCAAAGCTCCTCCAGCCGCTCGACCGTGTCGCCGGCCGTTCGCCAAGGGTCTGCTGACATTGCCTTTAGCACTTTGGGGTGCGAGCCGGACCATGCGTGCGACATGGCGCAATCCAACGGGTCAAATGCCTGCTCAACTCCGCCACTTGATGGAACACTCACTGCGTTGAACCCCAGATCAGCAGACAAAGCCCGGAGCAGCGAGGCATTTGCCCCTTCACCATCCCCGCGCGGAACGCGGACGAGGGCAAGGGTCAGATCGCGTTCTAACCGACCCTCTGGAGAGGTGCCAAAAACATGCAAACCGTCACGAATCTGCGCCTCTTTCAATTCGCAAAGATAGGCATCGAGCTTTGCCAGATCTGTGTCTTCATCTTCGCCCTTCATGCCAACGTCGGCATCGATCCCGGTTGTAGAGGTAAGCGACAGTATCTCGCGTCTCAGGTGTCTAATGCGGCGCGGGTCAACGCCTGCGGCTTCATAGTATTCATCAACCAGTGCTTCCAGATCGCGCAACGGCCCATAGGTTTCAGCGCGGGTCAGTGGTGGCGTCAGATGGTCTATAATCACCGCTTGCGAGCGACGCTTGGCTTGTGTGCCTTCACCGGGGTCGTTCACGATGAAGGGGTATATATGCGGCATCGGTCCAAGGACAGCCTCGGGCAGGCACGTATCAGACAATGCCAGTGCCTTGCCCGGCAACCATTCAAGGTTGCCATGTTTGCCCATATGCACAATCGCATCAGCCCTGAAACTGTGGCGTAGCCAGAAATAAAACGCGAGGTAATTATGCGGCGGGACAAGGTCCGGGGAATGGTAGGTGTCGGTCGGGTCAATGTTGTAGCCACGCGCAGGTTGAAGGCCGACAACAACATTGCCAAAGGTCAGAATAGACAATTTGAAGCGCCCGCAATCAACCTCACCGAGTTCAAAAAACGGATCAGCCTCTGGCTTGCCCCAACGTTCCTCAATCCTCTCGCGCAGTTCCCAAGGCAACGTACCGTAGGAAATCTGATAGTCAGCCATCGATAGATCGACGCCGCCCTGCCTTTCGGCCCTGTCGGTCAGCCAATTTGTTGGGCCAGCCAGTATAGCCTGCATTAAGGCGTCACTGTCTGCAGGGAGATTGCGCAGACTATAGCCACTTTCCTGTAGTAGATTCAGCACGTGAACGGTTGCAGCCGGGGTATCAAGCCCAACACCATTTGCAAGGCGGCCGTCCTTGTTCGGATAGTTCGCAAGAACGAGCGCGACACGGCGCTCAGCATCAGGCTTTCCACGAAGATTCGCCCAGTTCTTGGCAAGCTCTGCAACAAATTCCACCCGATCGCCGCGCGCGCGGTATGTTGCTATCGGGCATTCGGTGGCTTCGTCAAAATAGGCCTCACCCTTGAAACTGATCGCACGCGACAGAACCCGCCCGTCGACCTCGGGTAGGGCGACATTCATCGCGATGTCGCGGCCGGAAAGACCGGTCAGGCCGGTTTCCCACGCTTCTTCAGACGAGGCCGCAAGAACGACCTGAAACACAGTACTGCCGTTTGCGGCGGCCATCTGAAGCGGATTTGCAGCACCTTGAAGGTGTTCCCCCTGATGAGGGGAGCCCACCGCGAAAGAGGTACAGTTCAGGATGACCGAGGGAGGTGCAGCCTTGAACAGGCTTTCAAGCGTAGCAACTGAAACCGGGTCTTTCAGGGACGCGACAAAGATTGGCAGCGGGTTCAGCCCCTGACGCAAAAGCGCCTTCACCATGCGGTTGATCGGATGCAACCCAGCACCCTGCACCAAAGCACGGTAAAAGATCAGCGGCACAACCGGGGCGTTTTCAGTCCAAGATTCTTGTGCAGATGAAAGGTCCTCAACTCCGGAGCCGGGCCAGTAAACACCAGCCCGCAGCAACGGACTTGCGCTTGCCGGCTTTTCGCCGCCGTCCAGCATCGATTTCGTATAGCGTAGCAGGTTACTGGCATTATCTGGCCCGCCCTCGACAAGGTAGGCCCATAGCGCGTCATAATCTTCACGATTGACCGTCGATAACCTCCACAAGTCTTCGTCGGGTTTGTCGTCACCCGGAAGTGCAGCAAAAGGCACACCAGCGTCGTGCAAATGGGCTGCGTATTGTTCCAGCCCATATTTCCAGTAGCCCGCACCACCCAGCACCCGGGCAACGACGATACGGGACTTTGTCGCACATGCCTCGATGTGCAGATCGACAGACATCGGGTGCTGTAAATGCGTCAGATTGGCGAGCCGAAGGCTTGGTGCATCTGCCAGTTCAGACCGAGCTTCAGACAGCGCAGCCAATTCCGTGTCAGCCGCAGAGATAAACACAACATCGGCCGGGGTTTGGCCCAGGTCGAAGGGTTCATTCCCGTCGTCAATAGCACCGGGGGTGGCTGCAAGAAGGTGCATCAGAGCGCGTCTTTCGCTTGCATAGTTGTCAGCAGTGCTGCACTTGTTCGCGATGCACGGCGGATCAGGAGTGTCAGGCAATGGCCTATTCGAACCAGAAGAACAGCGCCTTCAATAAAAAAGGCCCGCGCTTTCAGGATGCAAACGCGCCAGGTGGGCGTAACAATCCATTTGGCGGCGCGAAAGCCAAGAAGCCCGCAACTAAACCTGCAAAGTCTGCCGCTGGAAAAAAGCAGGCTCAGGACGGTGCTGATACTTAAAGTTAAAATTTTCACAGCGGTTTTTCCATAAACAGGCTGTTCGGATCATCCGGGTAATCCCCGAAAGGACCGCGGCGGATAAAGCCAAACCCTTCGTACATTTTATGCGCAGAATGCAGCTTTCCCCCCGTTTCAAGCCTTAACAGTGGAAGGTCTTCTTTGTGGGCTTCCTCTTCAATCCGCTTCAAAAGCCTGATACCCAGACCGGAGCCGCGCGCAGCGGGGTCGACAAACATGGATTTTACTTCTCCATAGCCATCCCTTAGAGCCAGCGCACCGCAGCCAAGAACAGAACCGTCAACCTTGGCAACGAAGAACCGGATGTCATCTGTGCACAGAGCATCAACCGACAGATAGTGGTTCGACTCCGCCGGGAAAAGCGATTGCATCAGCGCGTGGCTCGCCTGAAGCAAAGCAGTGGCTGCCGCGTCGCGCGGATTACCCAACTCGACCGTGGTCGCCTCGCTGCTCATGCAACCAATGCAGCTTTGATAGCGCCGCGATCAAGGCCAGACTGACCAATGACCACAAGCCGTGTTTCACGGGTTTGGTTGCCGAAAGGTTGATCGAAATAGGTGTCGATGCGGGGGCCTACAGCCTGCAATGTAAGGCGCATCGGTTTTCCGCTGACGGCTGCGAAACCCTTGAGCCGCAAAATGTCATGGTCCCGGATCACCTGTGCGACCTGCTCTGCAAATCGTGCGGGATCGGCGATTTCCTCTCGGGTTACGACAAAGCTCTCAAACTCGTCATGATCATGGTCGTCATGATCCTCGTCGTCGTGGTCATGATGGTGATGGTGTACTTCGTGACGCGATTCCAGATCAGCCTCAGCACCGATGCCTTGACCAAGCAGGACATCGACAGGCAACTCACCCATGGTGGATTTTACCACCTGAACACCTGCACGGGACTCGCTGCGCAGTTTGGAAACCAAAGCATCCGCTTCGTCGGCACCAAGCAGATCTGATTTGTTGACCACAATCATATCGGCGCAGGCAATCTGATCTTCAAACAGTTCAGAAAGCGGCGTTTCATGATCCAGGTTTTCATCCAGCTTGCGCTGGGCATCGACAGCGGCAACATTATGCGCGAAACGCCCCTCACTCACGGCCTTGCCATCAACCACAGTCACAACGCCATCAACTGTCACACGCGTCGAAATTTCAGGCCAGTTAAAAGCGCGGACCAAAGGCTGGGGCAGTGCCAAACCGGAGGTCTCAATCACGATGTGATCAGGCGCATTTTCGCGGGCGAGCAGTTTTTCCATCGTCGGGATGAAATCTTCGGCCACGGTGCAGCAGATGCAACCGTTTGATAGTTCCATGATGTCATCTTCGGAACAGGTTTCATCACCACAGCCGCGCAGGATGTCACCATCAACACCAAGATCGCCAAATTCATTGATTATAAGTGCAATGCGCTTTCCTTCTGCGTTTTGCAGCATGTGGCGGATCAATGTGGTTTTGCCAGCGCCAAGAAAACCTGTCACGACGGTTGCGGGAATTTTGCCAGCCATTGGGGCAGCTCCTGTAAAAATTCGAAACGGCGGCACAGGATGTGCCGCCGATGTTTTTAGTCGGTTTGGCGATGCCAGAAATACCCGGCGACGCCACCTAGAACAACCCAGGCAATCATCATAACGAACAACGTGCGCGACACAAACAATGCCGAGAGTTCGGGTGGGGCAACACCCGCGTAATACGGAAGGTGCGGCGCACCGATGATATGCGGGGCAGCAAGCAAAGCAGCGCCGATCACGATGTAAACCAGCCCACGGCCAAAGACGACAAAGGCGATGCCCGTAATCGTTGTCACAACTGTGGTCATCCACCAATACTGACGCAGAACAACATTGTCTGCGGGTGTGCCCGGCAATTCAGGATAAAGCCCCGCTGCCGGGGCAAGCTGAACGGCGATAAACCCGGCAAGTCCCCAGACCATTCCGCTGTGAAATGTGACTTGATGTCCAAACTGAGCGGCAAGCGCAAAGCCAGCCACCAAAATCAAACCAAACCCTGAGAAGACGACCATGTTCATAAAGAATGTGGTGGCATGGCGCGCCATCAGGTTTTCTTCTTCCTCAGCTACTTCGGCTGCCTCTTCTTCGGGCGCAACAATATTGCCTTCGGAATCTTCAACCACAACCAAAACACCCTCAAAATGTGTTTTGGCGCCAGTCTCATATTCCTCGCCTTCAAGAAGAAGAGGTGTGACAAGCCAAAATTGCAGCAGGACGGCGATCAGCCCTGCTGCAAATCCAGCGAACACCGCGCTGGAAAGCAATTTTAGCGTCATAGTTTAGTGGCAGGGAAACGCGATTGCGTGGCGCGTGTCATGGGCGGTGTCGTGAAACACGGTAGCCTGCGCAAAACCTGCAAAGAAAATCAGGAACACACCAGCAAGAGCTGTAGAAACGATTGGCAGAAGGCCAGTGTCAGCTTTTGCAGCGGTTTGGGTCATGGTTGTCATAGTTCGTTCTCCTGTATCTGTCACACCCGACAGAAAGATTTCAGTTCCATGCCTGGCTGGTCTCCTGGCTTGCGGATGATCACGCTTACGTCGCCTTCCCGAGAAAAATCCCAGTGGCATATGACGCGCGCTACCGCATACAGTCGCGGGGGCGGCTGTGGCTTCGGGTCCCGGATTGGGTCGCCCATACCACATTCCCAATTGATCCCCAGACGCTTTGCGTCCGGTGGGGAACCATGCATGTCACCATGTGCGTCTTTTCCGGGCTTTCGGTCAAGTGCGATTCCGACGCGCAATGTGAAAATTGCGGCACGTTATTTTGAACCCAATGCGCGAAAAGCCGCGATATCTTGTGGATAAGTAGCGCTATCTGCCTAGATGATGGGGTTGAGCGTTGACAGCGCGGCATTGCAGCCGAAAGATTAACGAATAACGAGAATCACAGGTAATAGCCCCTTTTGCGTTTTTCAAAGCTCAGACTGAACGGATTTAAAAGTTTTGTTGACCCGACCGATCTGGTGATCGCCGACGGGCTGACAGGTGTTGTCGGGCCGAACGGTTGTGGCAAGTCTAATCTATTGGAAGCGTTGCGTTGGGTCATGGGGGAAAATCGGCCAACCGCCATGCGGGGCGGCGGCATGGAAGATGTGATCTTTGCCGGGGCCGCCACACGACCGGCGCGCAACTTTGCTGAAGTGTTGCTGCAAATCGATAACAGTGATCGTCTGGCACCCGCGGGCTTTAATGATCTTGATACCCTGGAAATTGTACGCCGGATTACACGCGATGCAGGCTCAGCCTATAAGGCGAACGCCAAGGACGTCAGGGCACGTGATGTGCAGATGCTGTTTGCTGATGCATCTACCGGCGCGCACTCACCCGCGCTCGTTCGGCAGGGTATGATTTCTGAACTGATCAACGCAAAGCCTAAGTCGCGACGCCGAATTCTTGAAGAAGCTGCAGGTATATCAGGCCTCTATCAACGGCGACACGAGGCGGAGCTCAAGCTAAATGGAGCGGAAGCGAATCTGGTGCGTGTTGACGATGTGATTGAGCAACTCGCCACCCAGCTTGCACAGCTCGCAAGGCAGGCACGGCAAGCAGCGCGCTATCGCACCATCGGTGACGAACTGCGGAACGCAGAAGGATTGCTTTTGTATCGTCGGTGGAAAGAAGCCGAAGATCAACGCTTGCGGGCCGACGAAGATCTGACTGAACGCACCAAGGCAGCCGCACAGGCAGAAGGGGCAGCGAGGCAAGCGGCAAAGACCCGTGCTTCGGCAGAGGAAACACTGCCTCCGTTGCGCGAAGAAGAGGCAATTGCCGCCGCTGTTTTGCAGCGACTTCAGGTTCAGCGCGATACACTCAGCGATCAGGAAGCGCGCGCTTTACAAACCATTGAAACCCTTAAAGCAAGAATTGAACAACTTACGCATGATATAGAGCGTGAGACCGGTCTCAACAAAGATGCGGGCGAAACAATAGAGCGTCTCGACTGGGAACAAGCTCAACTTGCAAAATCAGGTGAAGGGCACGAAGCGAGACTTGTGGCCGCCACTGATGAGGCAAGCAATGCAGCAAGGATTTTGCAGGAACGCGAAGGTGCGCTTGGCCAAATGACCGAAGATGTGGCGCGACTCGCAGCACGACATCAGTCCGCGCATCGCTTGCTGGAAGATTATAAAACAACGCTGACCAAAAACGAAAATGAGGCAGAACGCGCTCGAGGAGCCGTATCCGGTGCAAAAACTGCGCTGGCTGCAGCGACACAAGATTATGCCCGTGCCGAAACCGCGCAGAAACAGGCTGCCGACGCCTCTGAAGCTGCAGAACTGGCGCTGGTAAACGCAGACGACGCCCGGTCTGAGGCGCAGGCGCGTGAAGCGGATGCAAGGGCAGAACGGTCCGAGGCCGAAGGTGAGGCCAACGCTCTTCGGGCAGAGGTTTCTGCACTGGCCAAGCTTGTTGAACGGGATACAGCCGAAGGCGGGCAGGTGCTTGATTCTATGCGGGTTGAGTCGGGTTATGAAAAGGCACTGGGCGCATCACTGGCGGATGATCTGCGTGCACCAGAAGTTGGGCCAGAGGCCGCGTCAGGGTGGGCGGTTTTACCTGCCTACAATCAGGCACAGACCTTACCCGAGGGCGTGAAAGCGCTGACCAACCATGTTAGCGTTCCCGAGGTTCTTGCGCGTCGGATGGGGCAGGTCGGGCTTGTTGATGCGGCGGATGGCCGACGTCTTCAGGGCGAACTGAAACCAGGTCAACGATTGGTCAGCATTGAGGGGGACCTCTGGCGCTGGGATGGGTTTCGTGCCGGTGCAGAAGATGCCCCAAGTGCTGCCGCATTGCGCCTGCAACAGCTCAATCGTTTGGTCGAATTGAAACGCGATCTGGAAGAAGTAAGCGCGCGTGCAGAGGGGGCAAGCCGTGCGCATGAGCATTTGACACAAGAACTCGTCGCGCTGACACACGCTGACCAGCAGGCTCGTGAAGCCCGCCGCGATGCTGATCGCGCAGTGACAGAAGCAAACCGCGCCCTTTCGCGCGCCGAAGCAGACCAAAGCATTTCCCAGGGCAAGCTTGAATCGTTAGGCCTCGCAGTCACGCGTTATGAAGAAGAAGCGATGATCGCACGCAAATCTGTGGGTGAGGCCGAAAAGGCCGTTACAGAATTGGGTGATCTGGAAACCGCCCGCGCAGAAGTTGAAGACGTCAAAATGACTGTTGAGGCCGCGCGTATGACGATGATGGCAAGGCGATCAGAGCAAGATGAACTGCGCCGCGAAGGCGAAGCACGCGTGAAGCGCAGCCAGGAAATCACGAAAGAGGTCAGCGGCTGGCGGCACCGGTTGCAAACCGCCGAGAAACGCATTGGCGAACTTGAAACCCGCCGTGCCGAGTCCGAGGTGGAGTTGAAAGCGGCTTCTGAAGCGCCACAGGAGATTGCGGCAAAGCGGTCTGAACTGACCGATGCAATTGATGTAGCGGAACAACGCCGCAAAGATGCCACTGACACATTGGCCGAAGGAGAAAACGCATTGCGCGCAGCGGTCGAAGCGGAACGTGAATCAGAGCGCGCGGCAAGCGAGGCCAGAGAGATGCGGGCCCGCGCTGAAGCCCGCGCCGAGGCCGCACGTGAAACCGTGTCTTACGCAGAAGAACGCATTGCGGAGGAGCAAGAGACAACGCCGGGGCAGCTCTTGGAAGCTCTGGGTACTGACCCGGACAAAATAACCTCTTCGGAGGCAATCGAAGCGGATGTTAACCGTTTGAAGCGCCAACGTGATGCCTTGGGCGCGGTCAATTTGCGTGCCGAAGAAGACGCCAAAGAAATTCAGGAAGAACATGACACCTTGCTGACGGAAAAGATTGACCTTGAAGAGGCAATCAAAGCACTACGCTCTGGCATCGCGAACCTTAACCGTGAAGGCCGCGAACGTCTTTTGACGGCTTTTGAGCAGGTGAACAGTAACTTCTCGATGCTGTTCAAGCACCTGTTCGGGGGCGGTGAGGCGAAGCTTGTTTTGGTTGAATCCGATGACCCGCTGGAAGCCGGGCTAGAAATTATGTGCCAGCCCCCGGGCAAAAAATTAAGCACCTTGTCGCTCTTGTCTGGCGGCGAGCAAACACTGACAGCACTGGCGTTGATCTTCGCGGTGTTCCTGGCGAATCCAGCACCTATTTGTGTTCTGGACGAGGTGGACGCCCCGCTGGATGACGCGAATGTTACGCGGTTTTGCGATTTGCTGGATGAAATGACTCGGCGTACGGATACGCGATTTCTGATTATTACGCACCATGCTGTTACAATGGCGCGTATGGACAGATTGTTCGGAGTTACCATGTCAGAACAAGGTGTTAGTCAGCTTGTAAGCGTCGATTTGAAGAAGGCGGAAACGCTGGTTGCTTAGTCATCTAGCGTTCAATCTGGACTTATATTATTATTTGTCTGGATGATGAAATTGGTCCAGTTTGCTGCTGATAATGGACTATGATCAGACCATGCGCCTCTCTTGCCTGAGATTCGCGAACGATTTGCGTCTGAATTCCGTCAAACATTCCCGATCCTGAACTTGGATTGGCCTCATCTATGGATACGTCAAATGGACAATATGCCCCACGCCAATGACCTCTCGGATGTGATCGAAAATGATCGTGCCCATATCTGGCATCACCTGAGCCAGCACAAAAAATACGAAACCGTTGACCCGACAATCATCGTCGAGGGCAAGGGGATGCGCGTTTGGGATGCAACAGGTAAAGAACACCTTGATGCGGTGTCCGGCGGTGTCTGGACCGTTAACGTTGGTTACGGACGCGAAAGCATCGCAAATGCGGTGCGCGACCAGTTGATCAAACTGAACTATTTTGCTGGCTCTGCCGGGTCTATCCCCGGGTCGACATTTGCCAAGGCTTTGATCGACAAAATGCCGGGCATGACCCGCGTTTACTATGCTAACTCTGGTTCTGAAGCGAACGAAAAAGTCTACAAAATGGTTCGTCAGATCAGCCACAATAAATACGGTGGCAAAAAGCACAAAATCCTGTTTCGTGACCGCGACTATCACGGCACAACCATCACCGCGCTAAGCTCGTGTGGTCAGCCAGAGCGCGCGGCGCAATACGGCCCGTTCACGCCCGGTTTTGTCGAAGTTCCACATTGCCTCGAGTATCGCAGTCAATGGGGCGAGGTATCAGATTATGGTATCCGTGCAGCCAACGCGATTGAAGAGGTTATCTTGCGCGAAGGCCCGGACACTGTTGGTGCTATTGTGCTTGAGCCGGTCACTGCTGGCGGCGGCGTCATCACGCCACCCGAAGGTTATTGGGAGCGTGTTCAGGAGATCTGCGAACAATACAATATCCTTCTTCATATCGACGAAGTTGTCTGCGGTGTTGGCCGGACCGGCAAGTGGTTTGGCTATCAGCACTACGGCATCAAGCCTGACTTTGTGACGATGGCAAAAGGTGTAGCTTCTGGTTACGCAGCAATCGCCTGTACCGTGACGACAGAAAAAGTGTTCGAAATGTTCAAGGACACACCAGATGATCACATGAGCTATTTCCGCGATATCTCTACCTTCGGCGGGTGTACCGCCGGCCCAGCTGCCGCTATCGAAAACATGCGGATTATCGAGGACGAAAACTTGCTCGACAATGTCAACAACATGGGTGAATACCTGATGGGCCGTCTTGGTGAGTTGGAAGGCAAGCACACAGCAATTGGCCAGGTTCGCGGCAAGGGCCTGTTCTGTGGTGCCGAACTGGTTGCAGATCGCGACACACGCGAGCCTGTGCATGAATCTATGGCTGCTGCTGTCGTTGCCAATTGTATGCAACAGGGTGTGATCATTGGTATGACCAACAGGTCACTGAACGGGTTGAATAATACCCTGTGCCTCAGCCCGGCGCTGATCGCGACAAAGGACGATATTGATGAGATCACACAGGCAATCGACAACGCCCTGACAACGGTTTTTGCTAAAGCTTAAGCTGGTTTAAAGAGTTACAAGAACGGCGCCTTTCGGGGCGCCGATTCTGATGGGACGTATCTGTATTGAGTTGGTTTTTGTGTGGAACTTGCGGTACTATCAAAATCTCACAATCAGAGTCGATTTAAAAAAATCGTTCTTCGGCCTAGCAAGCCCGAAAACTCCAATCGAATTTCATCACCAGTATCTGGCTTGGACTTAGAGCGAGTTTATCTTCTCTCTGAGTTTTCGATAATTTGTGCGATCTCTTCACGCAACCGGGCAAAAATGTCTGCGTATTCCTTGTCAGTCTGGGTGATTTTTTGCCCAAGTTCCGCGCTCATCCTGGAAATTTCTTCCACGCTGACATTTGGCGCTTTCACATCATGGAGCAGCTCATTTAACCAGAGTTCTCTCTGTTTGTGCACTTCGCGCACCCGGGCACCTTTGTTTGCGATTTCTTCGTGAATTTTTACGATTACCGGTGCAATCGCGTCACGTTGTTTCTCAAACAGCGGATTATGGTTCTCGTGATCGAGATAGGGAACATCAATGCCGCTAAAGTAGTCATGCCCTAGTTGGAGGGGTATGAACCACCTGGACATTGCACGGGAATGGTTTGAAGCAAGCTCTTCAGTTTCCGTTTTGGTCGTTATCAATAAGGCGTGCGTATCAGCACCCATAAGATACTTCACAAGCCAGAAGTCATATCTTTCCCTAAGAAGATACGCGATGGACGAAATGGTGATGTAGGTTTTATGTGCGTCACAGCTAAGAGGAAAGCGATGCTGCTCATCATTTAGGTTGATCCAAAACTGATCTCCCCTCCATTCTGCTATCAGGTTATCGTGGGCTTTTAGCTTCCAGCCCAGTGGTGTGACGAGGCCTTCTTGTTGTTGAAGCCAGCCAAACCATAAAAATTCATCACCAACGTCATCTTGGGAAATAAAATCATCGTCGGGCGTTCCATCTGAGGTGTAGATGGAAGCATCATCTTTGTCATAATCGGGGCCGGATGCATGGATTGCAGTGACCTTGAGCATCCTCAGCAAGTCTCGCATCTCAAAGACCTTTTTGTACGATTGTCAAAGACGGTTTAACAACTCTGTCGTCGGCCATGCGTCGGCCGGCAGGCCAAGTCTCACTTGTTCAGCTTGCACCGCGGCCCGGGTTTTTGCACCCAAAATTCCGTCTATCGCGCCAACGTCACGGCCACGCGCTGCGAGCTTGCTTTGCAGGTTACGCATCTGCGCATCGGAAAGTGCGGGGCTTGGGGTGCGCGCATCATAGACCGGCGCGCCTTCAAGCCGTGTTGCGAAATAGGCGGCTGTTGTCACATAGACAAAGCTCTTGTTCCATTCGAAATAGACGCTGAAATTTGGATAGGCGAGGAAAGCTGGCCCGTTACGCCCCATAGGGAGCAGCACGGATGCGTTGAGGTTCGCTGAACCTAACCCTCCACTGCGTGCCGCAACACCCATGCGCGCCCATTCGCGAACTGAACGCTCATGGTTCAACCCCGTTTGTGACCAGTCGAGATTGGATGGTACGGTGATTTCCTGCAGCCAAGGCTCATTCGCGCGCCAGCCAAGGCCGCGCAGCATGCGTGCACCTGACAACAGCGCGTCAGCAGGCGAGGTTTTAAGACTCACACGTCCATCACCGTCGCCATCAACACCGTTTTCCAGAATGTCTTTGGGCAGCATCTGGACCATGCCAATTTCGCCGGCCCAGGCACCTTTTGTATTCACAGGGTCAAAATCATCACGCTCGTATAACTCCAGCGCGGCAAAGACCTGCGGGCGAAACAGATCGGGGCGGCGGCAATCATGCGATAAGGTCAGCAAGGAATTCAGGGTGTTAAAATCGCCCTGCACCGCGCCATAGTCTGTTTCCAGCGCCCAGAACGCCAGTAACACCCCACGCGAAACACCATATTCACGTTCGACCCGGTCAAAGACGGTGTCATACCGTTCGGCGTTTCGGCGACCGTTGGTCATACGGTTCTGGCTGATCACGGCGCGAGAAAAATCAATAAAGGTTTTTTTGAAGACCCCCTGTGCGTTGTCCGCTCGGATCACGGCAGGATCGCGCCGCGCATTTGAAAAGAAGCGATCAACATTCGCGCGTGAATGGCCGCGTGACACAGCTTCGGTCTTCATATTGGAAATGAAACTGCCGAAGCTTCCTCCGCAAGGAACAGAAGCGAGCGCAACGGATGGTAGTGATAAGAAAAGGGCAGCAGCAAAAACAGACAAACGCATAAAAAACTCCAAATTTGATGCGTTGAGGTTAGGCAGGTATTTTGCCCAAGGCAACTGTATCAAAACAGTGCAATCAGGAGCACCAAACCTAATAAACCCACCCAGACCCGCCAAAGGGCGGACGTTGCTGCGTCAATATCCGTAGGTCCGGCGGTTCTTCGACCCTCTGGGTAAACATAAGGGAAGTCGCGGATCTCGCCATCGTAACTGCGTGGACCAGAAAGTGAGACGTTCAAAACGACCGCCATCGCTGCTTCGGGCCAGCCAGCATTTGGCGACCGGTGTAGCCCGGCATCGCGCCGGATGGTATGCCAAGCGTCAGGACGCAGATAGGTTGCCGCAATAAGTACCGCAGTCAGGCGTGCGGGAATCCAGTTCAGCAGATCATCAAGGCGCGCAGAGGCCCAGCCAAAATCCTCGTAACGTTCGTTCCTGTACCCGATCATAGAATCTGCAGTGTTGATAACTTTGTAAACCAATAGGCCGGGCAAACCTGCGACGAGAAACCAGAACGCAGGCGCGACGACACCGTCAGAAAAGTTTTCTGCGGCGCTTTCAATCGCACCACGGGTAACTGCCGTTTCGTCCATCTCTGCGGTATCACGCCCCACAATCTGCGCCACAGCGCGGCGGCCATCACCTAGCGAAAGGCGCAATGCGTCGCCAACGGCCTGCACATGCTGCGCGAGGCTTTTCTGCGCGAGCAGGGTTGCTGCCAACAGAAGCGAAACAAGGTCGCCAAGGAAGAAATCCGCGAGAAATGCTCCGATAGAAAAGGCACCTACGCTAAGCCCAATGCAAAACAGTGTTCCGTTCCGTTTTCTCGCGGCACCTGCGTTAAAACGCTTGTCCGCCCAGCCGATGACACGCCCCATCAAAACTGCAGGATGCGGAAACTTAGACCAAAGCCATCGAGGTTCGCCAAATGCCGCATCAAGGCAAAGCGCCAGGGCGAGGATTAGGGCGGTATTCATAAGGCGGCCTCTAATTGTGACCAGCGGTCGGGTGCGGGCAACCCAAGGCGCAACCATGTGCGGCTATAGGGGAAAACCCGTGTCAAAACAAAACTCTTTGCAAGATGATCTTGCCATTGTGCCGCGCCGTCAACGTTGTAGAGACGAAACAGCGGAGTCCCGCCAAGTAAATCGGCACCCTTGGCCATCATCATGCTGTCGAGCCGCGCTGCGTCTGCGTTCAAACGATCACGGGCATTGGCTGCCCATTCAGTATCGTCCAAAGCTTTTGCACCTATGGAAAGGGCCGGGCCGGAAACGGACCAGGGGCCAAGCCCGTCTCTCAAACGAGCAACATGGTCAGGGTCGCCAATAACGAACCCCAGACGCAAGCCAGCGAGTCCCCAAAATTTACCAAAGCTTTTCAACACAAGTGTTCCGGGGTTTTCGGCGAGGTGGATCAGACTTCGTCTGGGCGCGATGTCACAAAAGCTTTCGTCTATAACTGTAAGTGGTGCGTTTAGATCAGACTCGTTCCACCATCGCCCATCCGGGTTGTTTGGGTGCACCACGACGGTTGCATCTGAGGTTTGGTCAACTGTGTCCGAAACACGCCAGCCAAACGAACGAAACGCCGCCGCGTGTTCGTTGTAAGTCGGCCCCGGTATGGCAACAGTTCCCGCCGTCGCGAAAGACGGGATGCGCGCAATAGCGGCAGATGCCCCATGGGTAGGCAGAACATCTGCTTTGCCCGGTACATTCCAGAGTTTCCGGGCGGCCGCGATCAGGGAACCAGCCGCCGTGCGGTCTGGCAGAGCCGTCCAGGCGTCTGCAGGTAAGTCGGGTATCGGGTACGGTACAGGGTTAATCCCTGTCGACAAATCCAGCCATTCGGCGCGGGTGCCGCCATAACGCGCGATTGCGGCATCAAGGCCGCCGCCGTGATCTCGGGTCTCGGTCATTCATCGTCAGGCAGTGGGGGGTGGCGGGTGATGAAATGGCCTTTCACACCCTGAGGCCATTGACGATAAGGCACTTGTCCTGTTTCGCTTTCGGCGTGCAGTCGCGCGTATTCGACAATCGCGTCGGCGGACGTGTCGTTTGGTGTGAATTCACCCAACGTGTAATTGAGCTTACCAGCACCTTGAATTGCGACGTTACAGCTTCGAGTGCATCCCATAAGACAAGACACGCGACGTGTTTTCACATCACCATCCGCACGGTTCTCGATGAGTTCGGCCAGAACCTCGCCATCTGTCAGATCGCCGCTGGCGGCATCCCAATCTTCACGTTTGCACGTATCACAGATTGTAATCCAGGTCGTCATAGTAAGCCTCGCGCGCTCAGTGTTCCGGTTTCATCAATCGGATTCGGCTCGCAAGTGCAAGGCCAAGCTGAAGGATAAAAGTACACGACGGCGTGTCTCGAGGCGACATGGTCACATAGAATGCTTCTGCAAATTTCTTGCTAACCCCTACCGTGTGGCGTGCGAAAATCAAGGATCGGATTGATCGGGATGATCCGGTTTGGATTGATGGTATCGTGGCTGTAATGATAGTGGCGCACGATATGTTCAAAGTTCACAGTTTCGGCAACACCGGGGTGCTGGAACAGTTCACGCGTGTAGCCCCAGATATTCGGATAATCGATGATCCGTCTGCGATTGCATTTGAAATGCAAATGATAGACCGGATCAAAGCGCACCAAGGTTGTGAACAAACGCCAGTCCGCCTCGGTCAATGATTTCCCGAGCAGGTAGCGGTTATTCGAAAGATGTTCTTCTAACCAGTCGAGCGCGTCGAAAAGAGTGCTGACTGCAGAGTCATAAGCCGCCTGAGAGGTCGCAAACCCCGCTTTGTAAACGCCGTTGTTAATTTCGCCGTAGATCCGGGCGTTTATATTTTCAATCGCCTCTCGTTGATTAATCGGCCAATAGTCGTCTGTGTTTCCAGTCAAGCCATCAAAGGCAGAATTGAACATTCTGATGATTTCAGAAGATTCATTAGAGACGATGGTTTGCTGTTGTTTATCCCAAAGAACAGGCACTGTTACACGGCCGGACACATCCGGCATAGCTTTGGTGTAAATATCACGCAAGAAAGGCAGACCATAGAGCGCATCACCAGTCGCTCCGTGGGAATCCGCTTCAAACGTCCAGCCGTCAGACAGCATATCGGGATGTACTGCTGAAACACTGATGTGATCGCTCAAGCCTTTCAGAGCTCTGAAAATCAGGGTCCGATGCGCCCAGGGGCAGGCGTAAGAGACATAGAGGTGGTAACGGCCACTTTCAGCTGGAAATCCGCCGTCACCTGATGGTCCGGGCGTGCCATCCGGCGTGATCCAATTGCGAAACCCTGCATTAGAGCGCACAAATTTTCCACCAGTCGATTTGGTGTCATACCAGACATCCTGCCATTTGCCTTCTACGAGCTGTCCCATTGGGTCTCCGTTCCTTTGTTGCGCTGAAGGTAAGGGTCAGTGAACGGCTGGAAAACCTGTACTTTAGCGCAAGACACCTGCGTCTTTGCACATGAGCTTGATATTTGCGAAGCTACGCACACTCGAACATTGCTCAGGGGATGATATGGCTGACGAAAAAGACATTATAAGCGACGTATACGATACGGCGAAATCCGGCGGGGCGGAGGGGTTGTATGATAAGTGGGCCTCGGATTATGACGCCGATACGGCTGCGAAAGGGTTTCGTTTGCCAGGGATTGCTGCCGGGTTCGCAGCACGCCATATACCTTTGGGTTCAGGTCCAATTTTGGACGCAGGCGCGGGTACAGGTCAGGTTGGGTCGTGTCTTCAAATCCTGGGATACGATCAGATCACAGGCATCGACATCTCTGAGGCTATGTTGGCAGAAGCGCTCAGGACGGGGGCTTATGAAGCCGTAAAACGCCAAGTTCTTGGTGAAGAACTGAGCTTTGCTGACAATATTTTTTCCGGGGTGATCTGTGTTGGATCATTTGGGGTTGGACATGCGCCGCCGAGCTCTCTTTTTGAATTGTTGCGTCTGACAAAACCGGGATCGCCATTCATATTCAATGTGGTTGAAAATACCTGGGTCGAGCAGGGTTTTCCTGACGTAATGGATGCAATTGATGCTGCGGGCACGTGGGAATTTGTTGAAAAATCAGAAGCATTTTGCCCGTACACGAATGGCGAAGAAGATCTGCTGACCAGAGTTTTCGTGTATCGGGCTCTTTAGTTCGTTTAGATGTGCTTGTCGGTTTTATCCGCCTGTGCGCCGCGAATCCGTTTGCGAAGGTCTGATCCCCAACGTATACAAATTTCAGACGAAGCCCGTTGGGCCAGAGAGGTTGGCTGTGCGTGATTGACCCAAGCTGGGAATCACAAGCAGCATCGTCGGAGACATGCGTGTCTGCCGCTTTGGCCTGTCCGGGAGGATTGAGAAAAGGACGCATGTAATGAAATCTTTACTGACCACTGTTGCAATTCTTCCCGCAGCGCCTGCATTGGCGCATCCGGGCCACATGGCGGAAGCGCTGGGTCATGATCATTGGCTTGGTGCCGCTGCTATCGGGTTGGCGATTGCTTTGGGGCTCTGGGCTAAGCTGAAAGGCAAGGATCAGACAAAAACAAAAGACAATGAAGAAGCTGAAGACGAGGCCGAGGCCGAAGAATTACAGGAAGCCTGAAATGTCCAAAATTGGTGTGATGATTTGCGGCCATGGTTCGCGCAGCCACGCGGCGGTTGATGAGTTTGCCGTTCTTGCAGAAAAGCTGCCAGCACTGCTGCCAGAGGGCTGGGAAACCGACTATGGCTATCTGGAGTTCGCTAATCCAGTTATTCGCGACGGGCTTGATCGTCTGCGCGAAAAAGGATGCGACCGTATTCTGGCAGTACCCGGAATGCTGTTTGCCGCGATGCACGCCAAGAATGACATTCCTACAGTGTTGAACACCTATGCGAAGAAACACGGCGTTGATCTGACCTACGGGCGCGAACTGGGCGTTGATCCAAAAATGATCGCTGCCGCAGGCGCGCGCATTCAGGAAGCGGTGGACTCAGCCAATGATACGCAGGGCGATGTCCCCCTTGAGGAAACTTGTTTGGTTGTGATCGGGCGCGGTGCAAGTGACCCGGATGCAAACGGAAATGTTTCAAAGATCGCACGCATGTTGCAGGAAGGCATGGGGTTTGGCTGGTGCGAAGTTGGCTATTCCGGCGTTACCTTTCCGCTGGTTGAGCCTTGCCTGAACCACGTCGTAAAGCTTGGATACAAGCGCGTCGTCGTATTTCCGTATTTTCTTTTTACCGGCATTCTGATCGACCGGATTTATGGGTTCACCGACAAGGTCGCAGCCGCGCATCCGGACATTGAGTTCGTCAAGGCAGGCTATCTGAATGACCATCCCGATGTGCTTGCGACCTTTGCGGAACGGGTCACAGAGCAATTGGGTGACGTTGTGCCGCCTACATGCGGTACCTGCAAATATAGAACGCAGGTATTGGGCTTTGAAGCTGAAGTTGGCGCAGTTCAGGAAAGCCATCATCACCATGTTGAAGGGCAAGGTGCGAACGCGCCCGGCTCAAACGTGGCAGATTGTAAATTGTGCGACACTTTTTGTACCGGGGAATGTAGGTTGGAGATGGAGCATCACCACCATCATCACGATCATGACCATGTGCACGAGGACGGCCACCACCACCACCATCATGATCATCAGCATGCAGTTTACCCACACGCAAAACACCCGCATGGCCCGGAAAGCGCGCGCACCAAAGGATAGCGTTTTCAAAAGGAAAAGCCCCAAGGGGCTTTGCGTCATCAGTTTGATTGGCGCTTGCGGCAAAGGCATCGCATGAGACCATATGAAAAAGACCCCGGCGCGATCTATGCGCAAAGCTTTGCAACAGTCCGGAAAGAAGCGCGCTTGGAACGCTTTGGGCCGGGGATGGAAGCATTGGCGATACGGCTGATCCATGCTTGTGGAATGGTCGAAGTGGCGGACAGGCTTGCTTTCTCTACGGAGGCATATGTGGCCGGGCATGCGGCGCTTAAGGCTGGGGCGCCGATTCTTTGTGATTGCGAAATGGTCGGTGCCGGAATCATCCGTCGTTATCTGCCTAACAACAACCGGGTTATCGTGACGCTGAATGACGCGACAGTGCCAGAACGCGCAAAATCAATTGGTAACACACGCTCTGCTGCCGCTGTTGAACTTTGGGCCGATCAGTTGGAAGGGGCGGTTGTGGCAATCGGAAACGCCCCCACTGCTTTGTTTCATTTGCTCGAATTATTGGATTCGGGTGCGCCAAAACCGGCAGTGATCCTGGGGTTTCCTGTTGGTTTCGTCGGTGCCGCCGAAAGCAAAGCTGAACTTGCCACAAATTCCCGAGGGTGTGAATTTGTTGCATTGCGTGGACGGCGTGGTGGATCGGCCATCGCTTCGGCAGCCGTAAACGCGCTTGCTGTCGGCTTGCCGGAGGAAGCACAATGAAATCATGGTTGCACATTGTTGGGATCGGCGAGGACGGGCTGGATGGCCTGACACCAGCGACGCGTGCCGTCGTTGAAGCCGCCGAAGTGATTGTTGGTGGCGACAGGCATCATGAACTGTCCGAGATCGTGAGTGCAGAGCGCGTCGCGTGGCCTTCGCCTTTTGATGCGCTGGTTGACTTGCTTGGCAGCTACAAAGGCAAGCGTGTTGTTGTGCTGGCAACAGGGGATCCGCTTTGGTACTCGGTTGGCGCAAGGATCGGGCGGGCGATTGACCCGGCAGAGATCACGTATTATCCGCAGGTTGGTGCGTTTCAATTGGCGGCAGCACGCATGGGCTGGTCGATGGCGGATCTTGAAACGCTGACGGTTCATGGGCGACCTGTTGAGCAAATGATTGCCTTCATCCAGCCTGACCAGCGGCTGCTGATTTTAACGACTGGTGCAGAGACACCGGGACAGATCGCCAAGTTTTTGACCGAGCGTGGGTTTGGGCAGTCCGAAATGACTGTCTTGGCCGCGATGGGCGGCGAAAATGAAAAGCGGTTCGATGGAATCGCTGAGAGCTGGGATCACATCGTTCCTGCATTCAATACGCTGGCTGTTGAATGCATCGCGGCACCTGATGCAGCGCTATTACCGCGAGTTCCGGGTTTGGCAGACGATCTGTTTCAGCATGACGGGACGATGACGAAGCAGGAGGTGCGTGCCGCGACATTGGCCAAGCTGATGCCGATGCGGGGTGCTTTGCTTTGGGATATCGGAACAGGCTGCGGGTCGGTTGCTGTCGAATGGATGCGCGCGGCGCGCTATGCGCGTGCCATCGGTATTGAACCTCGCGCAGACCGGCGGGCGATGGCGGCTGCTAATGCATTGGCACTTGGTACACCCAAACTGGAACTGATCGATGGTCAGGTTCCGGAAGCTCTGGAAGGACTAGACCCGCCGGATGCTATTTTCATAGGCGGTGGTCTAAGTATTGAAACGTTCGAGACCGCGTGGGCGTCTCTGCGTCCACTTGGCCGGCTCGTCGCGAATGCAGTGACGCTTGAAAGCGAAGCGGTGCTTATAAATCTGCACAAGACTTACGGTGGGCAATTGGTAAAACTGCAGGTCCATCGGGCAGAGCCCGTCGGGCCGCGCACCGGCTGGCGCCCGCTTATGCCAGTGACACAATGGAGCCTCGTAAAAAGATGAGCGGAACACTTTATGGTGTGGGTCTGGGGCCGGGCGACCCGGAGCTTTTGACGATGAAGGCGCATCGCTTGATTTCCGGCGCGGGTGTTCTGGCCTATCCCGCATTGGCTGGTGGCGAAAGTTTGGCGCGGTCAATTGCATCAGAGTTTATTCCTAACACTGCGCGCGAGATTGTCATGGATGTACCGATGACTGTCGAGCGCGCGCCAGCGCAAGCGGCCTATGACAAAGGTGCAGCGGCGATTGCCGCGGAACTGCAAAAGGGTGAAGATGTTGTCTGCCTTTGTGAAGGCGACCCATTCTTCTACGGTTCTTTCATGTATCTGTTTGCGAGGCTGGCAACTGACTATCAGGTCGAAATTGTACCGGGGGTTACGTCTATGACTGCCTGTGCAGGTGCAATTGGAATGCCCCTTGCGGCACGCAACGAGGTTCTGACCGTGATCCCTGGGCCGCTCGCTGCAGCGGAAATGGAAGAGCGGATAGTGTCGTCCGACAGCGTGGTCATCATGAAGGTCGGGCGGCACCTGGGTAAGATACGCGCAATCCTTGAGCGGCTCGGTTTGCTGGAACGCGCGTCTTATGTTGAACGCGCGACGCTGGGTAATGAGCGGCGTATGCCCTTGGCCGATGCCCCCGCGCCCGCGCCATATTTTTCAATGATACTTGTTACAAAAGGGGCCGACCCATGGCTTTGAAACCCGTTGTTTTATGCCTTTCTCGTTCTGGAGAGAAAACGGCACATTCCGTTGCTGGCGCGCTGGGCGCGTCAGTGCACGGGCGCGAAGGGCGTGTTGACGTGGCGGACGCCTATTTCCCTGACGCGCTTGAGCATACCCGGACTTTGTTTGCCAGTGGAACGCCGATTATCGGGGTTTGTGCTGCTGGCATACTGATCCGGGCGGTGGCGCCTTTGCTGGCTGACAAGACTGTTGAGCCACCCGTGGTCGCGGTGTCAGACGACGGTTCCGTCGTTGTCCCCTTGCTGGGTGGGCATCGTGGGGCCAACCGTTTGGCAAGCGAGATCGCGACTGCCTTGGATGCTGTTACAGCCGTTACGACTGCTGGCGATGTTGCGATGGGCGTTGCACTTGATGAGCCACCATTGGGGTACCGGCTCGCAAACCCTTCGGACGCAAAGGCGGTAATGGCTGCTTTGCTTGGCGGAGCAGGTGCGAAACTTTCGGGTGAGCAGATTTTTGATCTGGCCTCAGACCAAGCCGGTACTGTTGAATTACTGGTAAGCGAAGCACTGGCTGAGGGGTCAGAAAAGCAGTTGGTTTATCACCCGCAGCGTTATGCGTTGGGCCTCGGGTGTGCGCGCAACGCGGACCCGGAAGAGCTTTGGTCGCTGGTAACAGAGAGTTTGGCAGATGCAGGAATTGCAGAGGGTGCGATTGCATCGGTCAACTCCATAGATTTGAAGGGTGACGAGCCAGCAATAATTGAAGCCGCACGGCGGCTTGGCGTTCCGTTGCGCTTGTTCACCGCAGCGCAGCTGGAGGCAGAGGCAGGTCGCCTGAAAACACCGTCAAACGTAGTATTTGCCGAAGTTGGCTGTCACGGCGTAAGTGAAGGTGCGGCCCTTGCGGCGGCTGGTGCAGGGTCTGAGTTGACCATCGCAAAACGGAAAACGGCGAATGTAACCTGCGCTGTTGCGCGATCAGAAGATCCAATTGTTGATCTGCCGGGGCGTGCGCGTGGCCGTTTGTCGATTATCGGGATTGGTCCGGGCCAACATAGTTGGCGAACACCAGAAGCAAGCCATTTGGTTGCTGAGGCTGAAGAACTGGTTGGCTATGGGCTTTACATCGATTTGTTGGGGCCGCTGGCCTATGGCAAGGAAAGGTCTGATTTCCCGCTGGGTGGTGAAGAAGACCGCTGCAGATATGCGCTGGAACAGGCAGGCAAAGGCAAAAATGTTGCGCTTATCTGTTCAGGGGATGCCGGTATTTACGCGATGGGTGCGCTGGTTTTTGAGCTGCTTGATCGCGGACCTGAAGCGATGGGTGTGACCGATGCCGCGCGTCGGGTTGAAGTAATTTCAACGCCGGGGGTTTCGGCACTGCAAGGTGCAGCAGCAAGGGCTGGAGCGCCGCTGGGCCATGATTTCTGCGCGATTTCGCTGAGCGACTTGCTGACGCCACGCGAAGATATTGTGAAGCGCCTGAAGGCGGCGGCGGAGGGAGATTTTGTCATCGCCTTTTATAACCCCGTGTCGATGCGGCGGCGCACTTTGCTGGCTGAAGCCCGGGACATTCTGCTGCAGCATCGCCCTGCTGACACGCCTGTAATGCTGGCAAGTTCGCTTGGACGGCCAGAAGAATATGTGCGGTATCGACGCCTTGATGAACTGGAAGTTGATGAGGTCGATATGCTGACAGTCGTTTTGGTGGGGTCCAGTCATACAAAACTTGCGGCGTTGGGTGAAGGTCCGCGTATGTACACACCGCGTGGCTATGCGCGGAAAATTGATGGTGATTTGGCCAAGGGGGCTTGAACCAAACAGCTTGGGCTGCGCCCACACGCCATTCATTTGTGCGTGTGTTGAGGCGAGCCCGCTTCTGATGGTTCTCAGGAGATTGATATGACGGTTTACTTTATTGGTGCAGGTCCGGGTGATCCGGAGCTTTTGACACTGAAAGCGCAGCGTGTGATCGGGGAATGCCCGGTTTGTCTTTATGCAGGGTCTCTGGTTCCGCCAGAGGTTGTTGCATGTGCGCCGGAGGGTGCGCGTGTTTTGGACACGGCGGTTATGACGCTCGATGATACGCATGCTGAGATACTGGCGGCCCACCAGCGCGGCGAAGATGTTGCGCGTGTGCATTCGGGGGACCCGTCGCTTTATGGAGCGATCGCTGAACAAATAAGGCGATTGAAGGCGGATTGTATCGACTACGCAGTCATTCCAGGCGTGCCTGCCTATGCAGCGATGGCTGCGGAAATGAAGCAAGAACTGACAATCCCCGAGATTGCGCAATCTATCGTGCTGACCCGGATGTCCATGCAGTCTACCTCAATGCCAAAAGGGGAAACGCTGGAAAATTTCGCCAAGACCGGAGCGACACTGGCGATCCACCTTGCTGTAAGGAATATGCGGGAAATTGAACGTGTTCTGGTGCCTTACTATGGGGCTGAATGCCCTGTAGTTGTTGGCTATCGTGTCGGTTGGCCAGACCAGATGCTAATTCGTGGAACACTGAGCGACATACGCAAAAAAGTCCGCGCGGAAAAGATTACGCGCACGGCTTTGATCATGGTTGGGCCTGCTTTGGCAGCCGGGCAAGAATTCAAAGATTCAGCGCTTTATGATCCCGAAAAACCGCATGTTTTGCGGCCTGTCATTGGTGTGGGTTTGGTGGAGGATCACAACACTTAGTAAAAAATGCAATGGTCGCAAAAGGTTAACTTGACCTGATGTAATCTCATGCCGAAAATGTGATTCGGGGAGTGGGATGTTTGCTATGACTGATTTTTTACCAAAGGAAGTGCGCGAAGGGCTGGAAGCGGCCCGCAAGCGTGATTTGATGCGCAAAAGCCGTTTGCGTGTTCATACAGATGACGAGATTTTTCCGATACTGCGGTTTTGGGAAACAGGTTTTGCCCTGGATGCTGAAAATGCACCACATCTTCGGGGTTTGGTTGACGTTTTCGATGGCTCAAGGCACCTGTACCAATGTCTGATCGTCGCTTCTGAAGAAGAAGACGGTCAGATGATTTATGATTTCAAGCGCAGTACGCTCGCTCTGGACAAAGCGCCGCTGGATTTTGAGCGTGCAGAAAACGCGCCAATTGCGCTACTGGGTCAGTAGAAGCACAAGTTATTGATTTTATTGAAGGTCCCCGAAGGCCTTTTGCATTCTATCAACAGCTTCTTTGATTAGCGCGCGTGGCGTTCCAATATTGAACCTGAGATAGTTTTCGCCACCCTTGCCGAAGGTAGATCCATAATTCACCGCGATTTTTGCTGTTTTGTTTACGCGGGATTTGTACTCTTCGCGGGTCATTCCAGTACCAGAAAAATCAACCCATGACAGGTAGGTCGCTTCCATCGGCATTGATTTCAAGCCGGGGATTGCATTGATGCCTTTGTCAAAAAGTTTGCGGTTACCATCAAGGTACTCGACTAACGCGTCCGCCCAAACAGCCCCTTCTGCTGAATAGGCGGCGGTCGTCATGGCAACACCAAAATTGTTGGGAGAAATGCCCATTGCGGCCATTGTAGCAGCAAAGCGCGCGCGCAGTGTTTCATCCTGAATAATGACATTGCCCGTGTGCGTGCCGGCAATATTAAAAGTCTTAGACGGCGCGGTTAGCATGATCAGCCGATCGATGATATCCGGTGCAGCAAGAGGCATTGGAATGTGTTTTGCACCGTTAAACACCAGATCATGATGAATTTCATCGGAAACAAGCAAAAGGTCGTGCCGCTTGCAAAAATCTGCAAGATCACGCAATTCACGCTCAGTCCAGACCCGCCCGCCCGGATTGTGGGGCGAGCATAGAATGACCATTTTTTCGTTGCCCGTCATCTGAGCATCGTAAGTTGTAAAATCCATTTCATATTTATCGTTATTCAGCACCAATGGGCACTCTACGACTTTACGCCCAGCAGATTTAATAATGCGGGCAAAGGCGTGATAGACGGGTGTAAACAAAACGATGCCATCGCCGGGGTTTGTGAAGGTCTCAAGCGTAAGGCCGACACCATTGATAAGACCGTGCGTGGTGAAAACCCACTCTGGCTCAACGCGCCATCCGTGACGGTTCAGCATCCACCAACTAATAGCCGCTTTGTAAGGGCGGTAATCGCCGATATAGCCGTAGACACCGTGATCAAGCATATCACGAACGGCTTTCTGGATTGGGTCAGCCGATTTGAAATCCATATCGGCGACCCACATTGCCAAACCTTCATCCGCAGCGACGCCATAGATTTTTTCCATCATGTCCCATTTACCGGACAGGTGACCGCGCCGGTCGATGATTTCGTCAAAGCTCATGTGTGCCTCCTGTAGAATCGACGACAAGCTAGTCACTTAAGCGCCAAGCGCAAGAGGCGTTGCACGCAGGCCGATGTTATCCTAAATCACACTTATGACTGTTAGACCGATCCTGATTTATCCAGAGCCGCGCCTTAAGAAGGTGTCGCGTTCTGTCGACGTCGTGAACGACGAGCTTAAAAAGCTCGCGAGCGATATGCTTGATACCATGTATGATGCGCCGGGTGTTGGTCTTGCCGCGCCGCAGGTTGGCGTACTGAAACGTCTGATCGTGCTTGACTGTGTTAAAGAAGAAGGCGCTGCGCCCCAACCGATGGTGCTGTTCAATCCAAAGGTCGTCTGGGAATCTGAGGAAAAGAACGTCTATGAGGAAGGCTGCCTGTCTATCCCGGAACAATACGCCGAGGTCGAAAGGCCCGCAGAAGTGACTGTTCAGTGGACGGACATCGAGGGGGCTCAGCATGAAGCAACATTCGATAAACTGTGGGCCACATGCGTTCAACACGAGATTGACCATTTAGACGGTAAGCTGTTTATCGATTACCTTAAACCGCTGAAGCGCCAGATGATTACACGCAGAATGGTCAAGGTAAAACGTGAACGGGCGCGTGAATGAGCGTTCGTCCCTTTGTTCCCTGGCCTGACAAGCGGTTGAAAACGGCAGCCGCACGGGTTGAGAAAATTACCGACGACATACGTGCAATCTGGGCTGACATGGTTGACACGATGGAGGCGATGCCGGGTCTCGGACTTGCAGCGCCGCAGATTGGTATGATGAAGCGGTTGGCTGTTGTCGATTGCTCTAACGAACGCGGACAAGTCGTAAAAATGGCGAACCCGGTGATACTTCATAGCTCTGTTGCGCCTCGCGAGCATGAAGAAGGAAGTCCGAACCTGCCCGGCGTTTCGGCAAAAGTGGAACGGCCGCGCGCGGTGACAGTTCGGTTTCTGAATGAAGACGGCGTTGTTGAGCGCAGGGACTTTGTAGGTGTCTGGGCAACTTCCGTTCAGCATCAGATCGATCATCTGGAAGGCAAAATGTATTTTGACCGGCTTTCGCTAGTGAAACGCAACATGCTGTTGAAGAAGGCAGAGAAGCTAAGGAAACGCTCATGAAAGTGGTTTTCATGGGAACGCCTGAGTTTTCTGTGCCTGTATTAGAAGCATTGGTTTCAGCGGGACACGAGGTTGTTTGCGTTTATTCACAGCCACCGCGCCCGGCTGGCCGTGGTAAGAGGAAACGCCCGTCTCCGGTACAGGCCAAGGCCGAAGAACTTGGTCTTCAAGTTCGGTGTCCGGTTAGTTTGAAAGGGGCAGAAGAGCAGGCAGAGTTCGCAGCACTTGACGCAGATGTTGCTGTTGTTGTGGCTTATGGGCTGATCCTGCCGCAGGCAATACTAGACGCGCCTGTTCAGGGGTGCCTGAACATTCACGCGTCGCTGCTGCCGCGTTGGCGGGGTGCTGCCCCAATACATCGCGCAATCATGGCTGGAGATATAGAAACGGGTGTTTGCATCATGCAGATGGATGCAGGGCTGGACACGGGAGATGTGGTTTTGCGTGAGGCGACGCTAATTGGCAAAGAAGAGACCGCCGGGATGCTACTTGACCGCTTGTCTGAAATGGGCGCACGCCTGATATGTGACGCGTTGGAACGATTGGAAGAATTGCCTCGGGCACCACAACCGCCCAGCGGCGTGAGCTACGCAGAGAAGATTGAAAAAGCAGAGGCGCGGATTGATTGGACAGCGTCCTCGGAAGAAGTTGACCGTAAAATACGCGGCCTTTCACCGTTTCCGGGGGCATGGTGTGATGTTGCGGGGGAGCGGGTGAAGCTGCTTCAAAGCCGTTTGGTTGCTGGTATGGGTGCGCCGGGCGAAGTGCTGGGTGGATTGCGGATCGCTTGTGGTAAAGGCGCTGTCGAGGTGCTGAAAGCACAGAGGCAAGGCAAACGCGCAATGGAAGCAGAAGAGTTTCTTCGCGGTTTCGATTTGCCAGCCAGGCTTAGCTAACTATTCGTATTGAACACCTGCGGCGCATTTCTTTAAGTGCTTTGCGTGGAATGGGCTTCACATTTGTTCGAATTCACCCATATTCAGTGGCATGGGATTTATTGCATTGTTCATTGTTGGTGCCGCAGCCGGGTTTCTGGCTACACGGTTGATGAAAATTGAAGCAGATGTCATTACAACCGTTTCGGTTGGCGTTCTGGGGGCGTTAGTCGGTGGCGTGTTGCTGCGCACTTCACTCGCGGTTATGGGATGGGCCGCAGGGTTTGTTGGCGCGGTACTGGGTGCGATGGCTCTGATCTGGTTGTGGCAGCGGTACTGGCCAAAGTAACGAATTTTAACCGTCTTTCTTTTTTTTGGGCTTAAAGGGTTCCATCCCTGCGCGGGCCAATTCATCAGCACGTTCGTTTTCCGGATGCCCTGCATGGCCTTTGACCCATTCCCAAGTCACTTTATGACGCATTGTCGCTTCTTCCAGCCTTTGCCAAAGCTCAACATTTTTGACAGGCTTTTTGTTCGAGGTCCGCCAACCGTTTTTCTTCCAACCATGAATCCAGCTGGTCACGCCATTTCTTACGTATGCGCTATCCGTAACGATGGTCAGCGTTGAGGGGCGACCGAGAGCTTCGAGTGCATGAATCGCAGCCAATAGCTCCATTCTGTTATTAGTGGTGTCGGCTTCACCACCTTTGAGTTCGCGGGTTTTCAGAATTGTCTCACCCTCACGTGCGATCAACAACGCACCCCACCCACCGGGTCCTGGATTGCCAGAGCAGGCTCCGTCAGTGTAGGCAAAAAGATCAGGCATGGGCGGAGATCATGATCCAGGGCGCATCTTTACCGTCAAGCCCAACACCGCTACTGAGACTTCGGTCTTCGGTCTTAAAACCAGCTTTTTCAAGATGTGAAGTTAGCTCATCTTCACTGTAATAGGCGTAAAAACGGCCAATATCATCACGGTGCTCCCCAGTGCCAAGCTTCATGCCGATGTAAAAATGTCCATTTGGACGAAGGCTGCGATGTAGCGCCGACAGATAACGCGGAAAATCGGATTTCTTGGCGTGCAGCAGGCTGAAGCTGGCCCAGATACCATCGTAGATGTGTAACCCCTCGATCTCGTCGAAAGTGGCTTGTTTTACAGTAAGGTCGAATTGCTCTTTTGCGAGTTTAACCATGGCAGGCGAGGCATCCATTGCAATAACGGATAGTCCTGCGTCGCGCATTCTGGCAGCAGCAGCACCGGGGCCGCAGCCCAGATCAAGCACATTATCGCCCTTGTTCAATGCTGCGATGAACCGATTGAGTTGCATGTTTTCCGCGCCAGACGGGGTCATTGCGGCATAGTCTGCAGCGCGGCTGTCATAGACAGCGATTGTTTCACTATCTTTGCTCATGTTGCTTCGCGCATTATGCGAGGGACTTTGAATTCAACGTTTTCTTCAGCCGTTTTTATCAATTCCACAGTAACCTCATATCTTTCCCGGAAGGCATCAATCACCTCATCCACAAGTACTTCTGGTGCAGAGGCCCCTGCGGTTAGACCAATAGTGCGAATGCCGTCGAGCGCCCGCCAATCAATGTCACGGGCACGCTGAACCAGTTGCGAATAGGTGCAACCTGCGGCGGCGCCCACTTCGACAAGGCGTTTGGAATTGGACGAATTGGGAGCGCCTATCACCAGAATGGCGTCTGACTTGGGTGCCATTTCTTTTACTGCGTACTGCCGGTTTGTTGTGGCATAGCAAATGTCTTCTTTATGGGGACCAATGATGGTTGGGAAACGTGCCTTCAGTGCATCGACAATTCCGGCAGTATCATCAATTGAAAGCGTTGTTTGGGTGATGTAGGCCAATTGTTCGGGTTCGCGAACAACAAGTGACGCTACATCTTCCGCAGTTTCAACAAGCAGAACTTCACCTTCTGGCAATTGTCCCATTGTGCCAACGGTTTCCGGGTGCCCTTCATGACCTATCATCACCATTTGAAGACCATTCGCGAAATGCCGTTCAGCCTCGATATGCACTTTGCTGACCAGTGGGCAGGTGGCGTCCACAAAAATCATTTCGCGCTTTTCGGCTGCCCTTGGCACCGCTTTGGGTACACCGTGGGCGGAAAAGATGACAGGCCGATCAGTTGGACAATCGTCAAGCTCTTCGACAAAAACCGCACCTTTTGCACGCAGCCCGTCAACGACAAATTTGTTGTGCACAATTTCATGGCGCACGTAGACGGGTGCGCCCCATTTTTCGAGTGCAAGCTCTACGACTTTTATGGCACGCACAACTCCGGCACAAAACCCGCGCGGTGCGGCCAGATAAAGAGTGAGCGGTGGCTTGGGCATACTAAAACCTGTTCGTTCGTTTAGAGTGGTCTAACGTGACAAATGGGGTGAGGTCCACGGTGGAGTTCACCCGAGCACGAAATTTCCGGTTTTGCCGCTTGACCTTCCGCTTGCTGGAAGTTGTAGCGAGGTGTCGAAGCTGAATACCGACAGATTGCGAAACGCTCTATGAAACAAAAATACGCATTGGGATTCCTCGTGACTGCGATAGTGGCTGTAGGTGCAGCGACGTTTTGGCAACCTTTAAAAGCGCAAGATGGGCTTATTCCGTATTGGGAAACGACCGAAGTCGCACGAGGTGCCGAGATATATTCGGCGCAATGTGCTTCCTGTCATGGTGAAGAATTGGAAGGCGCTGGGGACTGGCGCAGACCGCTGGCGAATGGACGGCTGCCAGCCCCGCCCCACGACGAAACCGGTCATACGTGGCACCATCCTGATCCGATTCTGTTTCAGATAACAAAGTTCGGAACCGCCGCTATGGTCGGTGGTACATACAAAAGCGATATGCAGGGATACAGTGAGATTTTGTCCGACGAAGAAATTCTAGCGGTTCTGGCCTTCATCAAAAGCCGCTGGCCGGATCAGATAATCGAGCGACACAATCAAATCACAAAAAGTGCGTTGGATTAGGCGACCGGGGCGAAACTCGCCCTGGTCAAATTCACTTAGTCTTCGCTGGAAGCGAGATCATCATCGCCATAGGGCTCGCGGGGAGGGCGGCCAATCACGTCCTTCAGTTCCTGAAGTTCGATGAAATTATCGGCCTGGCGACGCAGTTCGTCCGAGATCATTGGTGGATTTGATCTGATTGTGGATACGATAGATACGCGCACACCTTTGCGTTGCAAGCTCTCAATCAATGGTCGGAAATCGCCGTCGCCGGAAAACAAGACCATGTGGTCTACGTAAGGCGCCAGTTCCATTGCATCGACGGCAAGTTCGATGTCCATATTGCCCTTAACTTTACGGCGCCCCATCGCGTCGGTGTATTCCTTGGCAGGTTTTGTAACCATGGAGAAACCGTTGTAATGCAGCCAGTCGACCAACGGACGAATAGGTGAATACTCGTCATTCTCTAGCAGAGCCGTATAGTAAAATGCGCGGAGTAGTTTGCCACGGCGCATAAATTCTTGCCGCAGAAGTTTATAGTCAATGTCGAACCCGAGAGACTTTGCAGCCGCGTAAAGATTCGAGCCATCAATGAACAGCGCGAGCCGTTCGTCCTTGTAAAACATAAAATTCCCTTCCAATCGTAAGGTATTCGTCTTGCGTTACGTGAGTGAGTGAGTGAGTGAGTGGGTAAGCGAGTGTATACTAAAAATAGACGAAACCTGTCGTAACCTAGGGAAATTCTGGAATGTCGCAACCCTTGGATCAACTTAATCACGAAACTTTGTCACATGTTGCGATAGGTGCGAATGATTTGGCAGATATTCGCCTGCTTTTAGAGCGGGTGAAGCGCGCTTTGGCAGAGCTTGAAATGAATGATGTCATAATTCGTAAGACCAGCAAATTTTATAAAACTCCTTGTTTTCCGGCGGGTGCCGGCCCTGACTATGTTAATGCAGCGGTAACTCTGTCGACAACTCTGCCCCCGACGCAACTTTTGGCACATCTGCACAAAATTGAAGCCGACTTTGGGCGCGAAAGAATCCAACGCTGGGGGGTGCGCTCACTTGATCTTGATTTATTGTCATATGGAGATCAGGTTCTGCCGGACGTGGCGACCTATGAATGCTGGCGCGCCTTAGAGGTGGAGCATCAAAAACTCAGGGCCCCAGACCAGCTTGTACTTCCGCATCCCAGAATGCAGGATCGGGCGTTTGTTTTACTTCCGTTGGCTGATATCGCACCTGACTGGAAACACCCGGTTTTAGGGCAAACAGTACGAGAGATGCTGGAAGAATTGCCCTCATCCGCAAAAATGGGTGTTGTTCCGCTGTAATCCTTGGGGAATCGGGGTTGTCAAGCGTGTGGGATAAGCATAAATAGTCGGTTTCTAACCATCCGATATGAATTGGAGTCGCCGATGGCCCGCGTTACGGTTGAAGACTGCGTAGATAAAGTTCCAAACCGGTTCGAGCTTGTAATGCTTGCTTCGCACCGCGCCCGCGAAATCGCGGCAGGTGCAGCATTGACTGTGCCGCGTGACAACGACAAAAATCCTGTTGTTTCCCTGCGGGAAATTGCTGACGAGACTCAGTCCGCGGAAGAACTGCGTGAGCGTCTTATTGAAAGCAACCAGACTCAGATCGAAGTTGATGAACCAGAAGAAGACGCAATGGCGCTTCTTATGGGTGCTGAGGCTGACAAGCCAGCCGATAACGATATGTCAGAAGAAAAATTGCTACGCGCTTTGATGGAAGCACAGGGGCAACAGTAAGGGCAGAAACAGCCCAGACTAAAGGTGCGGACCGGATGATCACTGTCGACGACCTGATCCAACTGGTCCGCAATTACAATCCGAAAACAAATCAGCAACTGATCCGCGATGCCTTTGCCTATGGCGAGGCAATGCATGAGGGTCAGTTTCGTCATTCGGGAGAACCGTACTTCACGCATCCCGTTGCTGTTGCTGCCATTTTAACGGAGCAGCAGCTTGATGACGCAACGATAATTACTGCGCTGCTGCACGATACCATTGAAGACACTAAATCCACCTACAGCGAAGTGGCGGAAAAGTTCGGCACGGAAATTGCTGAGCTCGTCGATGGCGTTACCAAACTGACCAACTTGCAGCTTTCGTCGTCGGAAACGAAACAGGCCGAGAATTTTCGCAAGCTGTTCATGGCTATGTCCAAAGACATGCGAGTCATCCTCGTGAAGCTTGCTGACCGGCTTCATAATATGCGCACCATTAAATCCATGCGTGTGGAAAAGCAGGCGCAAAAGGCCCGCGAAACCATGGATATTTTTGCACCACTTGCTGGCCGCATGGGTATGCAGTGGATGCGCGACGAACTGGAAGATCTTGCCTTTTCTGTCCTCAATCCGGATGGCCGTAAATCGATCATGCGCCGGTTCATAACGCTGCAGAAAGAAAGCGGCGATGTCATTCTGAAGATCACCAATGACATTCGTCACGAGTTGGAAAAGCAAACGATTAAAGCCGAAGTTTTTGGCCGTGCGAAAAAACCCTATTCGATCTGGCGCAAGATGCAGGAGAAAGACCAGGGGTTTTCACGGCTATCGGATATTTACGGTTTCCGCGTGATAACCGAGAACGAAGCAGATTGTTATCGTGTGCTAGGTGCGATTCATCAGCGTTGGCGGTCTGTTCCGGGAAGATTCAAAGACTATATCAGCCAACCTAAATCAAACGGATATCGTTCTATCCACACAACTGTTTCGGGTCGCGATGGTAAACGTGTCGAAGTGCAGATCCGCACCGGGCAGATGAATGATGTTGCGGAAGCCGGCGTTGCTGCGCATTGGTCCTATCGTGATGGGGTTCAATCTGAAAATCCGTTTGCCGTCGACCCCGCGAAATGGATCGCGGGTTTGACGGAGCGATTTGAATCGGCTGAAGACCACGACGAGTTTTTGGAACACGTCAAAATGGAGATGTACTCAGACCAGGTGTTCTGTTTCACACCGAAGGGCGAAGTTGTGAAACTTCCACGCGGCGCGACACCGCTTGATTTTGCCTATGCAATCCACACTCGAATTGGCGAAAGCTGCGTTGGCGCGAAGGTCGATGGAATCCGCGTTCCTTTGTGGACCAGGGTTAAGAACGGGCAATCGGTTGAGATTATGACAGCCGAAGGTCAACGCCCGCAGGCCACATGGATTGATATCGTTGCGACAGGTAAGGCAAAAGCGGCGATCCGCAAGTCTTTGCGCGAGGAAGACCGGGATCGTTTCATCAAGCTTGGCCGCGAGCTGGCCCGCGTGGCATTTGAGCATATCGGAAAGAAGTCCACAGACAAAGCGCTTGGGATTGTGGCAAAGCATCTTGGTTTGGTAGATGCCGCAGAGGTTCTCGCAAGGCTTGGCAGCGCCGAACTGACAGCGCGCGACGTGGTTGAAATTCTTTACCCTGAACTAGCCTCAACAAGCGGCGACGAGATTGATGCGAGCCGCGCAGTTGTTGGACTGTCCCAAGGTCAGTCTTTCACGCGGGCGGAATGCTGCCAACCGGTTCCTGGCGAGCGTATCGTCGGAATTGCATATCGTGGGCAAGGTGTTGTGGTGCACGCAATCGACTGCCCGGTTCTTTCGGATTTTGAAGAGCAACCGGGCCGATGGGTCGATCTGCACTGGCACAGTGGTCGCCACCCGGCTGTGCACTCTGTCACACTTAGTATCACGATCAGCAATGATGCGGGCATACTGGGACGAATTTGCACATTGATTGGTGAGCAGAAGGCCAATATCTCCGATTTACATTTTGCGGACCGCAAGCCGGACTTTTACAGGCTTTTGATTGATGTTGACTTGAGGGATGCGGAGCACCTGCATACTGTCATGACGGCTCTTGAGGCTGACAGTGATGTCGCTTCTCTGGAGCGATACCGAGACCCGAACCGTAAGCCCTGAAACACAGACCCACAAAAGGACATAACTGTTGGTCTTTAAGCGACGCGACAAACGGCCAATCTGGCAGATTGTGACCGACTTTTTCTATCCGCGAGGCGGATGGGCGCGTGCGTACAGATATGTCAAACACCGTATGCACCGTTTGCCTGACCCGCCTGACAGGATCGCGCGTGGCATTTTTGCGGGTGTTGCGGTTTGTTTTACGCCTTTCTTCGGGTTCCATTTCTTTTGGGCGGTTATTGTAGCCAAGCTTATGAGGGGAAATATCTTTGCCGCTTTGCTGGCAACATTTTTCGGCAATCCCGTCACCTTCCCAATTATTGGCGCGCTTAGTCTTAGCCTTGGCCATTTCATGTTGGGAACAACTTTTGAAGAATCAGCAAACGCAACGCTTGTCGCAAAATTTATCGCAGCGGGCGCTGATTTTAAGGACAATTTTTTTGCGTTGTTCACGGACAAAGGTGCTGATTGGTCAAACCTGAGCGAGTTCTATTCCGAAGTATACTTGCCTTACTTGGTCGGTGGCTTGGCGCCGGGGGTCATTGCCGGAACAATTGCTTACTACCTGTCTGTCCCGGTCATAACTGTATATAAGAACCGCCGAAAAGGCAGGTTGAAGAAAAAACTCGAAGAGTTGCGTAAAAAAGCATTGAAGAAGGCTGACGAAACTAGGTCGAAGCGGTAGCGTCTGTTCTGAAAGACAACAAAGGATATTACTGATGAGTGTCACGCCTTTAGGCAAGCTGCGGCTTGGGGTAAATATTGATCACGTGGCGACCGTGCGAAATGCACGCGGCGGGGACTACCCGGATCCGCTAAGGGCGGCCCGCATTGCAGAAGAAGCTGGGGCAGATGGTATTACCGCGCATCTGCGTGAAGATCGGCGTCATATTTCAGATGCAGATATCGAAGGGCTGATGGAAATTCTGTCAGTTCCACTTAACTTCGAAATGGCGGCAACGGATGAAATGCAGGCTATTGCATTGCGTCATAAACCTCATGCGGTCTGCATCGTTCCGGAAAAGCGCGAAGAGCGGACAACCGAAGGTGGCCTTGAAGTTGCACGCGAGGAAAACAGGCTGGCGCATTTCATCGCCCCATTGCGCGAGGCAGGCAGCCGCGTTTCTATCTTTATTGCAGCTGAGCCAGCGCAAATTGAAGCGGCTAATCGCATAGGTGCAGAGGTGATAGAACTTCACGCCGGGGCTTACTGTGACGCGCATGTTGAAGGTCGTTTTGACGAAAGGGACAAAGAGCTTGAGAAACTGCGCGACATGTCCAGTTTTGCCCACTCGCTTGGGCTAGAGGTGCATGTGGGACACGGGATTACATATGACACTGTAAAGCCTGTCGCGGCTTTTCCGGAGGTTATGGAGCTTAACATCGGGCATTTCCTGATTGGCGAAGCTATCTTTCGTGGTCTGACGCCAGCGGTGTTGGAAATGCGACGCCTGATGGATGAAGCACGGGCGCAAGATTGAGCAGAGCGGGAGCATTATGAAAGCTGTCTGGTACGAAAAATTTGGCGCGGCTAAAGGCGTTCTCACGATCGGTAGCTTACCTGACCCAACCCCAAATACTGGCGAAGTTTTGGTGCGCTTACACGCCTCTGGTGTAAACCCCTCTGACGTTAAACTTCGGGCTGGTGCGCGTCCCGGCGCCATTATGGAATTTCCCAAAGTTGTTCCTCATTCTGATGGTGCTGGCGTTATCGAAGCCGTCGGCGCGGGTGTTGACACCGACCGGATTGGTCAACGTGTCTGGATTTGGAACGGACAATGGAAGCGCGCCTATGGCACAGCCGCAGAACTTATCTCCATCCCGGCAGATCATGCTGTTTACCTACCTAAAACAACCAGCTTTGCTGAAGGCGCCTGCTTAGGCATACCCGCAATGACCGCCTGGTACTCGGTCTTCGCAGACGGATCGGTCGAGGGTAAAACTGTTCTCGTGACAGGCGGTGCAGGTACAGTTGGACGCTACGCCTGCCAGATGGCGAAGCTAGGAGGCGCGCGCGTCATCACCACCGTCTCCTCACTGGAAAAAGCCGCGCATTCTACAGCTGATGAATGGATCAACTACCGCGAAAATGATGTTGCCGAAGCCGTGATGAGCTTAACTGACGGAGTTGGCGTTGATCGTATCGTCGACGTGGATTTTGGCGCGAACCAGGCCACTTCACTTGCCATTCTGAAGCAAAGGGGTGTCATTGCAACCTATGCGTCCGCAAGTGTCATGCGGCCTGTTCTCGATTTTTACCCATTCATGTTCAAGAATTCTGTGCTGAGAATGCTGATAGTTTATCTTCTGGATCCCGAAGTGAGACGCAAAGGTGAAGCACAGATAACTAAGTGGCTGGAGAAAAGTGCCCTATTGCACGCACCCGTAGCTGCTGGCAGATTGGACGATGCAGTTGCAGCGCATCAATTGGTGGAAGCTGGTGACAAGCTTGGCACTGCCGTTCTGGAGTTTTGATACCATGATCCTTGGTATTGGTACCGATCTGGCAAATATCGAACGGATACAAGGTACGCTGGACCGTTTTGGTGACAGGTTCAAGAACCGCGTTTTCACAGAGATAGAGCAGCAAAAAGCAGAGCGGCGCAAAGACACAGCTGGCACCTACGCCAAGCGCTGGGCCGCAAAGGAAGCCTGTTCCAAAGCGCTTGGAACAGGGCTCGCGATGGGAATTGCCTGGCGCGACATGTCAGTTTCCAATCTGAAGTCGGGTCAGCCCGTGATGCATGTTACGGGCTGGGCGGCTGAACGACTGGCGGAAATGACACCGGCAGGACATCAAGCGACAATTCATGTAACACTCACTGACGATCATCCCTGGGCACAGGCATTTGTGGTCATAGAGGCGCTGCCAGTTTCGCCGAGCAATGCGTAAACTTGACTCCCCGCTGTCGGCACCTCATGTAGCGCAAGGACAAAAATCAACATACAGGACGCGAATACATGACCACTGAGGCAAAAAAAGGCGATGGCTTGCTTGAGACCATCAAAACAGTGGTCTACGCGCTGCTAATTGCGGGCTTGTTTCGCACATTGTTTTTTCAGCCATTCTGGATTCCATCAGGGTCTATGAAAGATACTTTGCTGATAGGTGATTTTCTGTTCGTGAACAAAATGGCCTATGGGTATTCTCAGTATTCCTGCCCTTTTTCCGCCTGCCCTTTTTCCGGTCGTATTTTTGGAGGTGACCCAGAGCGGGGTGATGTCGTGGTGTTTCACCACCCGGTCAATGGTCAGGATTTCATTAAACGGCTGATCGGTTTGCCAGGCGACAAAATTCAGGTCACGGATGGGGTGCTGAAACTGAATGGAACCCCGGTCCAACTGGAACCGGCAGGGCAATTTGAAGAGATATTCGAACCTCAGGGCCCAAACCGCGGTTTTCCCATTTGCCAGAACCAGCCAGTCCGTCGCGGTGAGGTGTGTGTGAAAGAACGTACCGCCGAAACTCTGCCTGGCGGATTAACGCATAACATTCTGAATGTTAGTGACTCTCGGACCGACAACACGCCCGTCTTTACGGTGCCGGAGGGTCATTTCTTCTTTATGGGAGACAACCGGGATAACTCTACTGATAGCCGGGTCTCACCGACGGTTGGCGGTGTTGGTTTTGTTCCGTTCGAAAACCTTATTGGCCGTGCTGACCGCGTCATGTTTTCATCTGCTGGTCGGTCCTTATTTTACTTTTGGACGTGGCGCAGTGACCGTTTTTTCAAGGCGATAGAGTGAAGCTTTCGACGGAATTAAAGGCCTTTGAAGGCCGGATTGGCTACCAGTTTTCCGAGCCAGAGTTGTTGGTTCGCGCGGTGACGCATTCTTCGATGTCTTCGGAGACGAGGGATGACAACCAGCGCTTGGAATTTCTTGGCGACCGGGTGCTTGGACTCGTAATGGCAGAGGCGCTGCTTTTTGCTGACAGATCTGCTAGTGAAGGTCAGCTTGCACCGCGTTTTAACGCACTCGTGCGCAAAGAAGCACTGGCCGATGTTGCACGTCAGGTTGACCTTGGCACCGTGCTTAAACTTGGTCGCTCAGAAATGTTGTCAGGTGGGCGACGCAAAGAGGCATTGCTTGCCGATGCGATGGAAGCGGTGATTGCGGCGATATATCTTGATGGCGGCTTTGAGCCAGCCCGCAACACGGTTCTTCAGATTTGGGGAAAGCGTGTCAGCACTGTAAAAGCAGATGCACGTGATGCCAAAACGGCATTGCAGGAATGGGCGCAGGCCCGGAAACAGACGCCGCCAACCTATGATGAATTACGCCGCGAAGGCCCCGACCACGCACCGGTTTTCACGATCAAGGTTCAACTGGCAAGCGGCGAGTCAGAAACAGCGACCGCCGGATCGAAAAGACAGGCCGAACAAATGGCGGCACAGGCGCTTTTAGCGCGATTGGAAGGCAAATCATGACCAAAACGCGTGCGGGCTTTGTCGCCCTTATCGGCGAACCCAATGCGGGTAAATCGACGCTGCTTAACCGGATGGTTGGGGCAAAAGTTTCGATAGTGACGCATAAAGTGCAAACCACGCGTGCGCGTATTCGTGGGGTGGCGATTGAAGGAGACTCTCAGATCGTGTTCGTGGATACACCGGGCATGTTCCCTCCACGCCGCCGGCTAGACCGTGCAATGGTTGCGGCAGCCTGGGGCGGTGCTGCGGATGCGGATATCGTGGTGCTGCTTATCGAGGCTAATCGCGGTATGACCGAGGGTGTCCAAGCGATTCTAGAAAAGCTGAGAGAACGGCAGAACGACAGACAGAGAGTAGCGCTTGCTATCAACAAGATTGATCGGGTGAAATCTGAGGCCTTGTTGGCACTGACTGAAAAGATGAATGACGCCTATCCGTTTGAAGACACCTTTATGATCTCTGCTGAAAAGGGTCATGGAGTCGATGATTTGCGGGACTGGCTTGCCGAGCGTTTGCCAGAAGGTCCATGGCTTTACCCAGAAGATCAGATTGCTGATTTACCAATGCGCATGATCGCGGCGGAAATGACACGCGAGAAACTGACACTGCGCCTTCATCAGGAACTGCCTTACCAACTGACCGTTGAAACCGAAAACTGGGAAGAACGCGAAGATGGCTCTGCCCGGATTGACCAGTTGATCTACGTGGCACGTGACGGACATAAAGGCATTGTACTTGGTAACAAGGGCGAAACGATCAAAGCGGTTGGTAAAGCTGCACGTGAAGAACTGGAAGAGTTTCTGGGGCGTAGGGTGCATCTGTTCCTTCAAGTGAAAGTACGCCCAAATTGGCTTGAAGAATCCGAACGTTACTCGGAAATGGGCCTCGATTTCAAAGACGGGAATTCATGACGCGCCTGACCGCAGAGTTTTGGGTGCACGCCTATCTGCGCAGGCTTGCATTGACGGATATACCGGCATTTGTAACATCCAAGGGTGATGTGACGGCCGGGGCGGTGCTGATCAAACTGAACACGCTGGACGGTTGTGCGGTTGTCTATCAACGCTCATTTGACTTGATGACAGGTGAACGCGCATGGATGGTTCTTTCCCAAGGCGTTGAGCAAGAGGTTGACCTCGCGATAACCAAGCAACGTTCCTTTGACCCTGATCTCTGGGTCGTGGAAGTCGAAGACCGCCAGGGGCGTCACCTCTTGGATGAACCGGGGCTCAAGGCTTGAGGCACGCCTGAAACGGCTTGCATAGGTGTGAGACAAAGGTACTCTCCCTAATATGGATTGGCGCGACGAGGGGGTATTGCTTAGTGTCCGACGACACGGGGAAACCTCTGCAATCATTGAAGTATTTACGGCAGAACATGGCCGGCATGCAGGCGTGGTGCGAGGTGGCACCAGCCGCAAAATCGCGCCTGTTCTGCAACCTGGAGCACAGCTTGATGTGACGTGGCGTGCCCGTTTGGAAGATCATCTGGGCAGCTATACGGTTGAACCTTTGCGAAGCCGTGCAGGTGTTATGGCGGACCGCCTTGCGCTGGCAGGTCTGAATGCAATCTGTGCGCTTCTCGGTTTTGTACTGCCGGAACGCGAGGCACATATAGGACTCTACCAAAGGTCGGTAACCCTGTTGGATTTGCTCGAGCGGACGGATGCCTGGCCGCTAGCCTACCTGCGTTGGGAAACAAACCTTCTTGAAGAATTGGGGTTTGGTCTCGACTTAACCCGGTGCGCCGTGACAGGAACGCGTGAAGATCTGGCATATGTTTCGCCAAAAACCGGGCGTGCAGTCAGCCGTGACGGTGCGGGCGAATGGGCCAGCAAGCTGTTGCCATTGCCTATGTGTTTGCTGGGCCAGGGGCCAGTGACAGATGCGGATATAACCCAAGGGCTTCGCACGACGGGTTTTTTCCTTGGAAACTGGGTTGCGCCCTCGCTTGGGAACAAGCCACTGCCAGCTGCACGACAGCGCCTTGTTGATCTTCTGGCGCGTCAGGGTTGAGCCAGCCTAAAAACCATTTCGCGTCCTGCGTCATTTGACATAATCAGCGTTTCGCCAGAAACCTCGACCAATGTCATTTCCTCAAGCGCTTTTAGAAATTCGGCTTCTGCAGGTAAATCGGAACAGGCCATTTTGGTGGCGCCAATCTCGGAAAGGGCGATCCACGGGTAAGGTGCCTGCTGATTTCCGAAGTACCGATTGCAGGGTGCTTGCCCTTCTACCCGCCCTGGTTCGGGAAAGGATATTGTGGCACTTGAGGAAAAGGGTGCGCCATCAAGTTCGGAAAGTACCCACGTGGATTCGGAGCTAACGTAGCCAGAAATGGATTCATCCTCTTGGCAAGCGTCAAATAGCAACAGAGGGATCATCAGGATAAAAGCACGCATAAGGTGTCTGCCTGTTTATGTCAGAAACATTTTCACAGTAAACCTAAGCGCAAATTGTGCATAGACCAATTCGTCTGAAAACTGGGTGCGGCATTCGTGCGGAAGGCCGTGCTGCTAAGTTTACCCGAGCAGGCGCCGCGCAATCACCTGCGCCTGAATTTCTGCCGCCCCTTCGAAGATGTTGAGGATGCGCGCGTCACACAAAATACGGCTGATCTGGTACTCCAGCGCGAAACCGTTTCCACCGTGAATTTGCAATGCATTGTCCGCCGCCGCCCACGCAACACGTGCGCCGAGTAGCTTGGCCATCCCGGCTTCAAGGTCACAACGTTTGTCATGGTCTTTCTGCCAGGCGGAATGATAGGTCAATTGCCGCGCAACCATGATTTCAACAGCCATCATCGCAAGCTTGCCAGCAACACGTGGGAAGTTGATCAGTGATTTGCCAAATTGGTTGCGGTCGATCGCGTATTGCATCCCGACTTCAAGCGCGTTTTGTGCAACGCCTATGGCACGCGCTGCTGTCTGAATACGAGCGGATTCGAATGTTTGCATAAGCTGTTTGAAGCCTTGGCCTTCAACACCCCCAAGCAGGTTTTCTGCCTTTACCTTGAAGCCGTCGAACCCAAGCTCATACTCTTTCATGCCACGGTAGCCGAGCACGTCAATCTCACCGCCGGTCATGCCGGGGGTTGGAAATGGCTCTGCATCGGTTCCCGGCGTTTTTTCTGCAAGGAACATCGACAGACCTTTGTAGTCTGTCGTGTTTGAGTCTGTGCGGGCAAGCAAGGTCATCACATGGGTCCGTGCTGCATGGGTGATCCATGTCTTGTTGCCGGTTACGGTGTATTCGTCACCTTCCCGAACGGCGCGTGTGCGCAGGCTGCCAAGATCGGAACCTGTGTTCGGTTCAGTGAAGACGGCAGTTGGCAGAATTTCGGCACTGGCAATTTTTGGCAGCCAGTGTGATTTCTGCTCGTCTGTTCCACCACAAAGGATCAGTTCAGCTGCAATTTCGCTCCGGGTGCCGAGCGAACCAACGCCAATGTAGCCACGGGAAAGTTCTTCCGAGACGACAACCATAGACGCTTTGGAAAGACCGAAACCACCAAGGTTTTCCGGAATCGTCAGGCCAAAGACGCCCATTTCAGCCAGTTCCTCAATGATCTCCATCGGGATCAGCTCGTCGTTCAGATGCCAGTCATGTGCATTTGGGCTGACGCGTTCATCGGCAAAGCGGCGAAACTGTTCGCGTATCATTTCAAGTTCGTCATCCAGGCCAGAGGCGCCGAAGGTCGCGTGACCATGATTGTCTTGCATCAGCGTAACAAGCCGGCTGCGCGCCGCTGCCGAATTGCCCGATTGAGCGAGAGTGGCGATAGCAGGCGCCTGTAAAATTCCACCTGTCAGGCCGATATCCTGCAGGCGCGCAATTTCGCCCTGACTCATCGGAATGCCGCCCTTAAGCTGCGAAAGGTATTCGCCAAAAGCGATTTGCAGGATCAACTGCTCCATCTCGCCGAACTTACCATCTGTGTTTAGCCGTTCTGCCCAGGCTTGCATCTGTGTCAGTGATTCGACGTATGTTGCGATCCATGACAATGCATGTGCAGCATGCTGGTGCTCTTCGATCAATTTGCCGGAGATACGGCCATCTTCGCTAACAAGGTTGCGCAAAGCCGTCTTGGAGGTCTCAAACAGTTCATTTGCTGGGGAAATAGCCTGTTTTGTCAGTTTCAGGAGGTCGGAGAGAACCGGTCCATTTGTCTCTGGGTCGCTCATATCCTGTCCATCATGGGGCATATCCGGGCTCCTTTATCGCGGTAAGCCGGGAATAATCTTTTTGCACCTGCAGCGCAACTTAAATGCGTGATTGCCATGTATTTTGAATAAAAATGACTTTCCAAAAACGGTGCGGCGCCGCGTGAACCATTGTATAGCATAGAAAAGGCGGGAGTATTTCTTGGGTCAGCTATTTGCGGAGCTCAGTTGGTTGACGATCGGAATGGCAGCCGGCGTAACCTTTGCAGCTGCCTTTGTAAAAGGGGCTGTCGGCTTTGGGATGCCGACGATAATGATTTCCGGCATTGGATCGTTTCTTTCGGTTGAAGCAGCTCTTGCGATTTTGATTGTCCCGACGGTTTTAACCAATGCTGCGCAAGCGCTGCGCGAGGGATGGCGCGCGGCTTGGGAGTCGATCATTCTGTATCGAAAGTTCTTGCTGGTCGGGTTTGTCTTTCTCGTGCTGAGCGCACAGCTTGTTTTGTTTTTGTCATCTCAGGTTTTGTTTCTGCTGATCGGAATTCCAATCAGTCTTTTTGCGTTTTCCCAACTTATCGGTTGGCGGCTACATTTGCGGCCAGATCAGCGGGATAGGGCAGAACCCATTGTAGGCGCGGTTGCTGGCTTTGTCGGAGGCTTGTCAGGTGTTTGGGGGCCACCCACAGTTGCCTATCTGACAGCGATAGACGCGCCGAAGCGCGAACAGGTGCGTGTGCAGGGGGTGATTTACGGACTTGGGGCAATAGCATTAATGTTGGCGCATATACGTACGGGGATTGTTTCGGTTGAAACGGTTCCACTATCCACGACGATGCTGATTCCGGCGTTCATAGGTTTGTGGTTTGGTTTTCAGGTTCAGGATCGGCTTGATCAGGAGAAATTTCGACGTGCTACTTTGTTTGTGCTTGTTATTGCTGGGCTAAACCTGATCCGGCGCGGAATTATGAGCTAGCTGCGAAGCGTATTCGAAGCACCAGGGGAAACGAAAACGGCCGCCCGGTAACGGGCGGCCGTTTCTGATACGTTTAGTTTGGGAAATCTACCCGATAGCGACGGCTTTCACGTCATCATCGATGTAATCTTCGTACTGGGAAAAGTTTTCAGCAAACATATTGACCAGTTTCTTGGCCTGCCGGTCATAAGATTCCGGGTTGTCCCATGTGCGACGCGGGTCAAGCAGAATGTCAGCAACACCAGGCATAGAAACAGGAACCTCAAAACCAAAGTTTGAATCTTTGCGGAACTTGGCTTCTGCGAGTGTGCCGTCAAGAGCCGCCGTCAGCAGCGCACGCGTTGCTTTGATTGGCATCCGGCTGCCTGTGCCATATGCACCACCTGTCCAGCCAGTATTAACCAGCCAGCACGTCGCGCCATGCTTCGCGATTTTCTCACGCAGCAAATTGCCATAAACCTCCGGCCGGCGCGGCATGAATGGCGCACCAAAGCAGGTTGAGAATGTCGGCTCAGGCTCCGTAACACCACGTTCGGTCCCAGCAACCTTGGACGTAAAGCCTGAAAGGAAATGATACATCGCCTGTGCAGGTGTAAGACGCGCGATCGGAGGCAGAACACCAAAAGCATCACAAGTCAGCATGATGATATTTTTTGGATGTCCACCGAGCGAGCTTTTCGAAGCGTTCGAAATGTAGTTCAGAGGGTATGCACAGCGCATATTCGCGGTCAGGCTATCGTCTGAAAAATCAAGTTCTTTGGTTTCTTCGTCATAGATCATATTTTCGATGACCGTGGCGAATTTTTGCGTCGTTGCGTAGATTTCAGGCTCGGCTTCAGCCGACAGGTTGATCGTCTTGGCATAGCAACCGCCCTCAAAATTGAAGGTGCCACGGTTTGACCAGCCATGTTCGTCATCGCCGATCAATACACGCGAAGGATCTGCCGAAAGGGTCGTTTTGCCCGTGCCTGAAAGCCCAAAGAAAATAGCGGTATCAACAGGATTGCCCGGTGCATGGTTTGCCGAGCAATGCATCGCCATAATGCCTTTGCCCGGTAAGATGTAGTTTAACAGGCTGAAAACTGATTTTTTATTCTCGCCTGCGTATTCGGTTCCGCCGATCAGAATAAGCTTTTTGTCGAAGTTCAGCGCAACCACGGTTTCCGAACGACAACCATGACGTTTTGGATCAGCTTTGAAGCTAGGGCAATTGATGATGGTGAACTCTGGCACAAAAGTATCGAGTTCTTCACGGTCCGGACGGCGCAGCAAGTGACGAATAAACAAACCATGCCAGGCCAACTCGGTTACCATCCGCACGTCTAAACGATGCGCAGGATCAGCGCCGCCATAAAGGTCTTGGACGAAGTAATCGCCACCCTTCATATGGGCGAGAATGTCTTTTTGAAGCACATCAAAGGCATCGGGTGCCATTGGTGCATTGTTTTCCCACCAGATTGTGTCTTCGACACTTTCAGTGCGAACCACAAATTTGTCTTTGGGTGAGCGCCCGGTATGCTTGCCAGTGGTCACAAGAAATGTGCCACCGTTGCCAAGCGTGCCTTCACCGCGCTTCAGCGCTGCCTCGACTAGGGCAGGCTCCATTAGGTTGTAGTAGACATTGCCCAGACCTTTGATACCCTGATCATCCAGTCGGTGTGCGGGGTTTACCCGTCCTGTCATCTAAACACTCCCGTGGCCGCCTCACAGACGGCGCATCACTGCTGTTCAAATCCGGCGCAAAGGGCCACTTTTGCACCGATCAGACGCTCTTAGTCTGATAAGCGTCTCTTAACATGACGTTTCTTGGAATGAACAGGACGCATTCGAACAGTTAGCGCAACCAACAGAAGATTAGCGCAACCATACATCGGTTAGCGCAACCATCATAGTGCCTAGTGAGACATATTAGCCATTGGTTACCTTTTTTCAGGTGAAATAGGTGGGGTCAAAACAAGTGATTCGCAGTTAGTTGTTGATTCTAAAGGCCAGAAGCAGGAGAATATGTCAAAAAATAGACAAACAGAGCAGTATAAGGATACCACCCATGTCGAAAATCGCGCTGGTGGATGATGATAGAAACATCCTGACCTCCGTCTCAATGACACTTGAGGCTGAAGGTTTCGAAGTAGAAACATATAACGATGGGCAAACTGCGTTAGACGCATTTAATAAGCGTCTGCCGGATATGGCCGTGTTAGATATAAAAATGCCGCGTATGGACGGCATGGATTTGCTTCAGAGATTGCGGCAAAAGTCAGCTATGCCCGTAATCTTTCTAACCTCCAAAGACGATGAGATTGATGAAGTTCTTGGCCTCAGAATGGGCGCAGACGATTATGTGAAAAAGCCGTTTTCACAGCGTTTGCTGGTAGAGCGTATTCGCGCCTTATTGCGTCGACAAGAAGCAATCGCCAATGATGAAGTTGCTGTTGAAGAAGATCAGAAGATTATTCAGCGCGGCGATCTAACAATGGATCCATTGCGCCATTCGGTCAGTTGGAAGGGTGGTGAGGTTTCGCTCACTGTGACGGAGTTTTTACTTCTTCAATCCCTTGCGCAGCGCCCCGGTTTCGTCAAAAGCCGTGATCAGTTGATGGATGTTGCCTATGACGATCAGGTTTATGTTGATGACCGGACTATCGACAGCCACATCAAACGACTGCGTAAAAAGATGCGAACCGTTGATGATGAGTTTTCAGCAATCGAAACCCTTTATGGCATTGGCTATAGATACAACGAAGAATGACACTGGCCTCTAAGATAGATTTATCCAACCCAAAATCCGGACAGAAAGGCGATGTCGTTCTGGGCGAGGACTGGGTTGGCATGGACAGTTCGGTTGATAGCGAGATGCGCGCCAGCAGGGAGCGGCGCGGTTTCCTTTCTCTGAACCGGTCTCCTTTGGCGCGCAAAATCATCACGTTCAATTTGCTGGCCCTCATTTTACTGGTCGCCGGCGTAATGTTTTTGAACCCGTTTCGTGACAGTTTGGTACTGCAGCGGGAAAACGGCTTAGTTGCTGAAGCAGAACTGATTGCAGATGTATTTGAGGCGCAATTGTCAGAAGATGCGCCCGTTGATCTGGTCTCGGATGATTTGCTGGATCCGGCAGAAACGCTTCGCGGGATAGATCTGGCGTCTGGTGTCGAAATTTTTGTGTTTAATCCTTCCGGGGTTCTTGTGGCGACAACAGTGGGTGAGCCGCGAAATGAAACACCTGCATTGGACAATTTGCAAGTGGACGATAGCAGTACGTTAATCACCGATTTTCTTGATATGACGTGGCGTGGTGTGTCATCGGTATTGACGCCTGCAGATACAGCTCGACCAGAACCCAACATTGAAGGACAGGCGCGTGCACTTGTTGCGGATACCGTGAGTATTGGTGCTCAGATCAAGACGGGCCGTCAAAAAGACGGCGGCACTATTTTTTCTGTGGCAACACCAATTGTGCAGGGAACCAACGTTGTCGGTGTGGTCTCAATTACAAGCGCAGCAGGTGAGATCGACGAATTGGTCAAGCGTGAACGCGAACAAGTCTTGCAGATGTTTGTAATCGCAATATTCGTTTCAATAGGCCTTAGCCTTGTGCTGGCGTCCACTATAGCGAACCCGCTGTCCGACTTGGCTGCCGCTGCGGAACTCGGACGTGACAAAGACGCGCGTAAGATGAGTCCTGGTCGGGTCCGTATTCCTGATCTGACGGCCCGACCAGACGAGATTGGCCGCCTGTCCGGGGCGCTGCGCGGCATGGTGGCTGCACTCTATGATCGTATCGACGCGAACGAGCAATTCGCAGCAGACGTCGCACATGAAATCAAAAACCCTTTGGCCAGTCTTCGCTCGGCGGTTGGTACGTTAAGGGTCGCGAAGAAAGAGGACCATCGCGTAAAACTGCTGGATGTTATTGAGCATGATGTGCGTCGGCTTGACCGGCTTGTAAGTGACATTTCAAACGCGTCCAGATTGGACAGTGAGCTAGTGAAAGAAGAAGAAGAATCTTTCAACTTGCTAAAAATGCTGAAGAACCTGACCGAGTATCTGGGGCAGGAGGCGTCGTCCAAGGGGATCGAATTCATTTCGGATCTGCCTTCGGGGCCAATTGTCATACAAGGGTTAGAGGCCCGATTGGCACAGGTTTTTGTGAACCTGATCACGAATGCGATGTCTTTTTGCGAAGAAGGCGACGCAATTAGGGTTTGGGCGCGCCGTCGTGAGAACCGTGTCCTGGTTGTTGTTGAAGACACTGGCCCTGGCATCCCGGATCAGGCGTTGCACAAGATTTTCAACAGATTCTATTCCGAGCGTCCCCCAGGGCAGTTCGGCAACAATTCCGGTCTCGGACTTGCGATTTCAAAACAAATCGTTGATGCGCATGGTGGCGTAATTTGGGCCGAAAATATTCGTCCCACAGATGCTGATATCACCTCGGAGCCGCTGGGTGCGCGGTTCGTGGTGGGCCTTTCAATTTAGTTGGGCCCGAGGTTTGGCCGATCACATAATCGGGCCGTCACCAAAGCCGGGCGAATTGCGCCCTTCACACACGACGCTTCATGCAACAACTGTCACGTTGGGCGGACGCGGCCTGCTGATTGCCGGCAAATCCGGAAGCGGCAAATCCGAACTTGCCTTACAGCTTGTGGCTTATGGCGCAATGCTTGTCTCCGATGATCAGACCTTCATTCAAGAACGGGAAGGGGTATTGGTTGCGAGCCCCCCGCCCGCTATTGCAGGGCAAATTGAGGCACGTGGCCTCGGGATACTTTCTATCGAATATGCAACTCAGAGCGTTCTGGTGGCCGTAGTTGATATGGAACCTGTCGAAAAGGACCGGTTGCCGCCATTGCGCGATTGCAGCATTCTGGGTGTCCGGTTGCCGTTGATTTACAAAACTGAGGCGCCATATTTCCCTGCAGCAATCCTGCAATATCTGAAAGCGGGGCGGAGCGCCTGACAATGATAGACACACAAACAGCGCCTGTATTAATCGGACAACGGCTCGTTCTGGTCACCGGCCCATCAGGTGCCGGACGCTCCACCGCAGTTAATGTGCTGGAGGATATTGGTTACGAAACAATCGATAACCTGCCTCTCAGCTTGCTTCCGCGGCTTCTGGATGGTCCGCCAATCTCACACCCTCTTGCGCTTGGGATCGATGTGCGCAACCGTGACTTTAGTACCGCCGCGTTAATAGAGGTGATTGATCGGCTTACGGACACTGCGGGAATAGAGGTTGAAGTTTTTTATCTCGACTGTCGACCTGATGTTTTGGAGCGTCGATATTCAGAAACGCGTCGCCGGCATCCTTTGGCCCCCGCTGAATCGCCCGAGGAAGGCATCAAACGCGAAATTGATTTACTAAAACCGATACATGCGCGCGCCGACATCCTGGTGGATACGTCAGAGATGACACCCCACGAACTTCGGGCGGAAGTCGAAAAATGGTTCGCGCCAGATACCGGGCAGCGGCTTGCAATTTCTGTCCATTCGTTTTCCTACAAGCGCGGCTTACCGCGCGGTGTGGACATGATTTTCGACTGCCGGTTTTTACGAAACCCCTATTGGGAACCAGACTTGCGCGGGTTGAATGGAAAAGATGCAAAAGTGGCGCACTATGTTGCAGAAGACGCTCGTTTTCAGTCCTTCTTTGACAAAGTCGCCGATTTGGCGCAAATGCTGCTCCCGGCCTACATAGACGAAGGCAAAGCACATCTTTCGATAGGGTTTGGCTGCACCGGTGGGCAACATCGGTCGGTGATGGTAACTGAAAGACTGGCGTATGCTTTGGGTGAAGCTGGCTGGCAGGTGTCTGTAAGACACCGGGAATTGGAAAGACGGGCATTGCAAATGCCCGAAACGAACCGGGGTGATAAAGCGTGATCGGAATAGTGATCGTCGCGCATGGTGGTTTGGCCAGGGAGTATTTGGCCGCTGTCGAACATGTTGTCGGCAAACAAACCGGTGTTCGTGCGATTGCTATTGAAGACAATCACAACCGCGCAGAAAAACAGGACGAGATTTGCGTTGCAGCGGACGAGGTGGACCAGGGATCTGGTGTTGTAGTGGTGACAGATATGTTTGGTGGCTCTCCATCGAATTTGTCCCTGCGCGCCTGCGCACCAGAAGATCGCAAGGTCATATACGGCGCAAACTTGCCGTTGTTGGTAAAGCTGGCGAAGAGTCGCCACAAACCGATCGCAGAAGCGGTTGCCTTGGCGCTTGCCGCAGGGCGTAAGTACATTGACTTTTGCGACGGTTAGAACGTGTAAAGGGTTGAGCAAGATGGCAAGCAGAGAGCTTAGCATCATTAACGAAAAGGGTTTGCACGCTCGTGCGGCCGCCAAACTGGTTGAAGTCGTAGAGGGGTGTGACGCGACGGCAGTTGTCTCAAAAGACGGTTTGGATGCCTCTGGCGACTCGATTATGGGCCTTTTGATGTTGGCAGCCTCGAAAGGAACCTCTATTGAGGTTGCTACTAGTGGACCAGAGGCGGACAAACTAGCCGAAGCTCTGCAGGCGCTAGTGGCCGACCGTTTCGGCGAAGATTTCTAAGAAGCGCAATAGTGCCAAACGCAAAACCGGAATAGCCCATTGGTTGATCATTCGCAAACTTCAGACGACGTAGAGTCTGTTAATCAGCCCTATGATGGACGAAACCTGTCTTACTCAACAACTTTTACGAATCCGTGGAAAGTCCTGCTGATCAAGACAATGGAATGGTCCACAGGCAAAATTCGTTTGCTACGTCTTGTGCGAAAGTTTGAGAGAAAGGGTGTTCCGAAGGGACAAGCATTCTGGGATGATACCCTTGGATTAATGGGCATTGATTTGCTCACTCCAGAAGAGCAGATCGCGCGTATCCCAAAAACCGGGCCGCTCGTTGTTGCAGCCAACCATCCGCATGGGCTTGTGGATGGCATGGTTCTTGCTGGCCTCGTCGGCAAGGTGCGTCAGGACTATAAAATTCTGACACGGAACCTGCTAACTGGTGTTGAAGAGATTGAACAACACATGGTCCCGGTGGCATTTCCGCATGAGCCCGACGCAATTCGTAAGAACATCGAAATGCGCAATATCGCCATGACTCATTTGAAGGCGGGTGGTGTGGTCATTTTGTTTCCATCAGGTTCTGTTGCGACGTCAAAGACATTCTTTGGCCCGGCTGAAGAATCAGACTGGAATCCGTTTACGGCCAAAATGGTTTTAAGGTCGGATGCAAAAGTTCTGCCAATTTATTTTCCCGGTCAGAACTCGCGGTGGTTTCAGATTGCGAACAAACTGTCTGATACATTGCGCCAGGGTATGCTTTTACACGAGGTCGTATTCTCGCTGAACAAGCCGCAGTCTCCGGTTGTCGGAGAGTTGATTGAGCGAGAAGAAATTGATAAATGGTCGGATAATCCACGGGGTTTCATGGCGTGGATGCGTGAAAAAACGCTTTCTCTAAAAAACCAGTAAGCAGTTCTGATCGCTCTTTGCAGCCACGGGCACGAATTTAGCGCGTCGGAACCGGAGTTTCGCCGCGATAGTCATAGAACCCGCGTTCTGTTTTTCGGCCAAGCCATCCTGCTTCGACATATTTTGTGAGCAACGGGCAAGGGCGATATTTGGTGTCAGCCAGCCCGTCATGAAGCACGTTCATGATCGCAAGGCACGTGTCGAGCCCGATGAAATCCGCGAGTTCCAGTGGCCCCATCGGGTGGTTCGCGCCAAGCTTCATCGAACTGTCAATCGACGCAACAGAGCCTACACCTTCGTAAAGCGTGTAAACGGCTTCGTTGATCATTGGCATAAGAATGCGGTTCACTATGAAACCTGGGAAATCCTCGGCAGATGCAGAGGTTTTACCAAGCTTCTCCACAACGCCAAGACATGTTTTGAAGGTTTCTTCATCGGTCGCGATGCCGCGTATCAACTCCACCAATTGCATGATCGGCACTGGGTTCATGAAATGGAAACCCATAAATTTTTCTGGCCGGTCTGTGCGTGATGCAAGCCGTGTAATCGAAATCGACGAGGTGTTGGAGGTCAGAATAGTAGTAGGCTTCAGATGCGGCAGCAAGTCTTCAAAAATGGCGGTTTTAACGCTTTCACGCTCTGTCGCTGCCTCGATCACCAAATCAGTCTGCGCTATGTCGGGCAAATTTAATGTTGTTTTGATTCGTGCCAGAGCGCCGCTTCGCTCTTCGGCAGAGATCTTTTCGCGGCTGACCTGCCGCGTTAGATTCACGTCGATCAGCGCAAGTGAGTTGTCGAGGCTTTCTTGAGAAATGTCATTCAAGATAACGTCAAAACCGGCAAGGGAAAATACATGGGCAATACCATTGCCCATCTGACCCGCGCCAACAATTCCAACTGACTTGATTTCCATAATTGCCCCTTTCGTTTTCGACCAAAGCTTATGCCGCAGTGCAGAGGAGGCGCAAGGGGGTCTTGTCTTTAAAGATTGGGACAAATGCGCCGTTTAGGATTTTGGCAATGACAACCACTCATTTTGAACCCGGGTGAGTCGAATTAACGAGGTGGGTGGATATGGCCTATGAAAATCTGGGCGAAGGCCTGTTAAACTATTTTCCGTGTCAGTACCAAGGATCGAGGCTTCTTTTTCGCGGTCCGCGGCGAAAACTGACCGGAGAGTTTGTGGCGTATTTGGGCGGTACAGAGACCTATGGGAAATTCATAAAGTCCCCGTACCCGGCCTTGATCGAGGAAGAACATGGTGGTGATCGGGCGGTAAATTTCGGGTGTGTGAATGCCGGCCTGGACGTTTATGCAAATGATCCATTTATCATAGACGCCTGTCGAAACGCCCGCGCAACTGTTATCCAGGTGTTAGGCGCTCATAACATGACGAACAAATATTACTCGGTTCATCCAAGGCGGAATGATCGGTTTTTGCGCGCTTCACAGCATCTGCAAACAACATATCCAGAAGTGGACTTCACAGAGTTCAACTTCACAAGGCACCTTTTGATGACTCTGCGCAGACTGTCTGCCAACCGGTTCAGAGATGTGGAAGCACAGCTTAAAGCAACTTGGTTGGACCGAATGAAACTTCTTTTAAACAAGATCGGTGGAAAGACAATTGTGCTTTGGTTCGCAAACGACATGCCACTATCGAAAATGGGCAAAGAAACCCATTTGCGCGACCCCCTGTTCGTTGACGAAAACATGATTGAGGAAATTCGGCTTCTGACATCTGAAGTGGTTTTTGTTACGCCGAGTTCCGTCGCGCGAGCACGCGGTACTGCTGGCATGATTTTTTCACCGATGGAGCAACTTGCTGCAGAACAAATGCTCGGCGTTTTCACGCATCATGAAGCAGCCCGTAAAGTGTCAACTGCGCTCGAGAGGCTCAGGTAAAAAAAGGCCCGCTTGGAAGCGGGCCCTTAAAGAAATTCGAACTACGTGAGCCAGAGTTTGGCTAGTCCAGTTTACTGGTCAGTTCTGGCAGCGCAGTAAACAGGTCTGCGACAAGCCCGAAGTCAGCGACCTGGAAAATGGGCGCTTCTTCGTCCTTGTTGATCGCGACGATCACTTTGGAGTCTTTCATGCCGGCAAGGTGTTGAATGGCACCTGAAATCCCTACAGCGACGTAGAGGTCCGGAGCAACAACCTTACCGGTTTGACCAACCTGCCAGTCGTTCGGTGCGTAACCAGAGTCAACAGCAGCGCGCGATGCGCCGACTGCAGCACCAAGCTTGTCGGCTAACGCCTCAATCAGTGCGAAGTCATCTTTAGATCCGACACCACGGCCACCTGACACAACCACACCAGCACTAGTAAGTTCTGGGCGGTCGCTGGCTGCAACTTTGTCTTCAACCCATTCGCTAAGACCAGGCGCTTCCGCAGCACTGATCGTTTCCACAGGGGCAGAACCACCGTCACCCGCAGCATCAAAGGTCGATGTGCGGATAGAAACCACTTTAGTCGCATCCGAGGATTTTACCGTCTGAATTGCGTTCCCAGCGTAGATTGGCCGTTCAAACGTGTTGCCGTCAATTATGCCGGAAACATCCGAGATCACCATCACGTCGAGCAAAGCAGCAACGCGCGGCAGTACGTTTTTCGCATCGGTCGTGGCGGGGGCCACGATATGCTCGTAGTCGCCTGCCAAAGACGCGATCAGCGCGGCAGTTGATTCTGCAAGACGGTGTCCAAGTGATGCATCTTCAGCAACGAGTACTTTCGAAACACCTTCAATTTTGGACGCGGCTTCACCAGCTGCGGCAGCCGAGGCGCCTGCACAAAGCGTGGTTACTTCACCCAGCTTCGTTGCAGCGTTTACAGCTTTTGCAGTTGCGTCGAACGCCAGTTCACCGTCGGTGACTTCTGCGAGAAGAAGAACAGCCATTATACAGCCCCCACTTCTTTGAGTTTCTCTACCAGCTCGTCAACCGAGCCAACGATAACGCCAGCAGCGCGTGCTTCCGGTTCTGCTGTGCTAATGATTTCCAGGCGTGGCGTGACATCGACGCCGTAATCAGCAGGCGTTTTTTCATCCATAGGCTTCTTTTTAGCCTTCATGATGTTCGGCAAGCTTGCATAGCGTGGCTCGTTCAGGCGCAGGTCAACAGTCACAATCGTTGGCAGGGTAACTTTGATTGTTTGCAAACCACCGTCAACTTCGCGAGTCACGACGGCATGATCACCGTCGATGTCTAGATCAGAGGCAAAAGCAGCCTGCGACCAGCCAAGAAGAGCCGAAAGCATCTGGCCCGTTGCGTTCATGTCATTGTCGATCGCCTGCTTGCCGCAGAGAACAATGCCGGGGGCTTCTTCCTCAACAATTGCTTTCAGGATTTTAGCAACTGCGAGTGGTTCAATGTCGGTATGCACGTCATCAGCGGCAACGACAAGAATTGCGCGATCAGCGCCCATCGCGAGGGCGGTTCGCAGCGTTTCCTGTGCTTGTTTAACACCAATCGAAACGGCAACAACTTCGTCAGCCTTACCAGCTTCGCGCAGGCGGATAGCTTCTTCAACTGCTATTTCGTCGAACGGGTTCATCGACATTTTGACATTCGCGAGATCAACACCGCTGCCATCCGCTTTCACACGGACTTTGACATTATAGTCGATCACGCGCTTGACAGGCACGAGTACCTTCATGAGCGTTATTCTCCTCAAAAATGGATCCTGAAACGGACCCGTTCAAGCTCTCGCGCTGTTGTTAGCGTTTCATTCACTGGGAAAACAGGCCAAAATCGACGCAGTGGCATAATATGACGTCGGGTTTTGGTAATTTTATTGCTTAGCGGTTCGCGCCTGGCACCCAGAGAACATCATCAACGCCGTTATTGTTGGCGATGCGGGCTGCGACAAAAAACCAATCAGATAGACGGTTTAGGTACTTCACCGCCGCTGGGTTTAGCGACTCAACAGAAGCGAGTTCGGTGGCGAGTCTCTCTGCCCGGCGTGAAACTGTTCTGCAAAGATGCAGATAAGCTGAAAGAGGCGATCCCCCGGGCAAAATGAAACTGCGAAGCGGTGTAAGCAAATTGTTCATCGAGTCGATCTCTGATTCGAGACGTTCAACTTGTGTGTCAGTGATCCTCAAGGGTGCATATTCTGCGTCTGAATCTTTTTCCATTTCAGGGCGGCAAAAGTCCGCGCCAAGATCAAAAAGATCATTCTGGATCGCAGCCAGTTTGTGATCCATTTCGCCAGTTGCGTGAAGGCGCGCCAGACCAACAGTTGCGTTGGTTTCATCAACCGTTCCGTAGGCCGAAACTCTGGCAGAATGTTTCGCAACGCGGCTGCCATTTCCGAGCGCTGTTTCACCAGTATCCCCCGTGCGGGTATAAATTTTGTTCAGAACAACCACGGGCTAGTTCCCTCCACGCAGATAGATAAAAACGAGAATTAGTAAAACGGCGACCGCCTGAGCCGCGACGCGATATCGCATAAGGCGATTTGCGTGTTTGCGATTGAATTCGCCACCTTTGGTGAAACTTCCAAGGCCAATCATCAGAATGACAAGCACAACCAAGATTGCAATCGCAACTATGATGAACAATGGATCCTGAAACATGGTTTATCCTTTCGGTCTGGAGTGCATGTAATCCGACCTCTCACAAATTGCGACCGAAAAAGTCTCAAAAGCCTTCTTGCGGGGATTTAAGAACCTTCATCGACACGCTGGTCAGACCTTTGCGAGAAACCAGTCCAACACACGGGTTGGCAATGCGCGTCGTAGCATGTCCATCATGTAGGTTGGTACGGTTACGTAGTATCGTGGTCGGGGACGGCGAGATTCCATTGCGTGGATCAATTTCTTTGTCACAGCGGATGACGGTAATTCGAAAAGGTCAGGTTTTCCGGCTTCATTGCTCAGTCGCTTGCAGAGTTCCTTTTCGTAAGCGTTACGAACAGCGGAGGTTTTCCAATCAATCCACTTTTCAAACTGAATTCTGGCATTTTTACGAAAATCGGTCGCGATAGGGCCTGGTTCGATCAGAATGATGTCAATAGGGTGATCACGCATTTCGATGCGCAAGGTATCTGTCAAACCTTCAAGCGCGAATTTCGTTGCGTTGTATGCACCGCGATATTGCATTGCCACAAACCCCAATACCGAAGAACAGTTTACAATCCGCCCATGCCCCTGTTTGCGCATAACAGGTATCACACGGCACGTCAGATCGTGGTAGCCAAACAGATTTGTCTCAAAAATAGTTTGTAGCGCGGCGCGCGGAAGATCTTCTACTGCACCCGGTATCGCGTAAGCGCCGTTGTTAAATAACGCGTCAAGCGTTCCACCCGTACGGGCCAAAGTTTCCGCAACCGCAGCCTCAATCGTGGCTTCATCCTCGTAATCGAGAACGAAGCTTTCAAGCCCTTCTGAAATCAGGCGGTCACAATCAACTTTTGCTCTGCAGGTTGCAAAAACCCTCCAGCCGCGTTTTTTCAGGGTGTGGGCAGCATCATAACCTATGCCAGAGGAACAGCCGGTGATCAGGATCGATTTTTCTGCCATGGTTCTGCCTGTCGTTTGTGTTTTCACCGCCATATGTCATCTGCCCTAGCAGGACAAATAACTTTCGTGTTTTGGCTGTTGGTTGTCTTTGTCGGTGCAACAGCGCTTTACCTGCGCGAGCGCCACGTTTATCACATCATCTATGACAGATATTACTGACGACCCCAACATCAGCCCAAGTAGCGGGCCTGGCGAAGTTACAGAACCACTGCGCCGCGCAATCGGTGAGCGCTACCTGACCTATGCGCTTTCAACGATCATGCATCGCGCATTGCCTGATGCACGCGATGGGTTGAAGCCGGTTCACAGGCGCATTTTGTATGCGATGCGCGAACTCAAGCTGGCCAGCAATGGCGGCTTCCGAAAATCCGCTAAAATTTCAGGCGATGTGATGGGGAACTACCATCCGCATGGTGATGCCGCGATTTACGATGCCATGGCCCGGCTGGCGCAGGATTTTGCGGTTCGCTATCCGCTCGTCGATGGGCAGGGCAACTTTGGCAACATCGACGGTGATAACCCTGCGGCAAGTCGATACACTGAGGCGCGGATGACCGCTGCCGCAGAGGCCTTGCTGGAAGGTTTGTCCGAGAATGCCGTTGATTTCCGCGAAAACTATGATGGTACTCTGACCGAGCCCATCGTTTTGCCAGCGTCCTTTCCAAACCTTCTGGCGAACGGGTCAAGCGGTATCGCCGTGGGCATGGCAACAAACATTCCGCCCCACAACATTGCCGAGCTTTGTGACGCCTGCCTGCATCTGATCAAAGTGCCAGACGCACGGGATGACACGCTGATCAACTACGTTCCGGGGCCAGATTTTCCAACCGGTGGCGTGATTGTTGAGCCGCGTGAAAGCATGCTTGAAACGTACCGCACGGGTCGCGGCGCGTTTCGTTTGCGGTCAAAGTGGGAAATTGAAGAACTGGGCAGGGGGCAGTGGCAGATTATTGTTACTGAAATCCCGTACCAGGTGCAAAAATCCAAGCTGATCGAAAAACTGGCAGAGCTGATCCAGTCAAAACGCATTCCGATTTTGGCCGATGTACGTGATGAATCAGCTGAAGACATTCGGCTGGTGCTGGAGCCGAAATCAAAGAACGTCGTACCAGAGGTCTTGATGAATACGCTGTTCCGTCAGTCAGACCTTGAGCTGCGGTTCAGCCTGAACATGAACGTGTTGATCGACGGGCGAACCCCAAAGGTCTGTAGCCTGAAAGAAGTGTTGCGCGCGTTTCTTGACCATCGTCGCGAGGTTTTGCAGCGGCGCAGCCAACACAGGCTTGAAAAAATCGACCACCGTCTCGAAGTGCTGGAAGGGTACATTGTTGCCTTCCTGAATCTGGATCGCGTGATCGAAATTATCCGCTACGAAGATGAACCAAAAGCGGTGATGATTGCTGAGTTCGACCTGTCTGATGTTCAGGCCGAGGCTATTCTGAACATGCGGCTGCGGTCCTTGCGCAAGCTCGAAGAACTGGAGCTGAAGCGCGAGCTTGATGTATTGCTGCTAGAGCGCGAAGGTCTGGCCGAGTTGCTGGCAGACGAGGGCCTGCAATGGAACCGGATCAGCGAACAGTTACGCGAGACGAAAAAGAAGTTTGGCAAAGACTACGAAGGTGGCGCGCGGCGAACCCAGTTTGCTGAAGCCGCCGTGGTCGAGGACGTTCCTATTGAAGCAATGATTGAGCGGGAGCCGATTACGGTGGTCTGCTCAAAAATGGGCTGGGTGCGTGCGATGAAAGGGCATATCGCGCTGGAAACGACCGAACTGAAGTTCAAAGATGGTGACGAAGGACGGTTTGCCTTCCATGCGGAAACCACCGACAGGTTGCTTGTGCTGGGAACGAACGGGCGGTTTTACACGGTTCCAGCCTCCAACCTGCCCGGAGGCCGTGGGATGGGTGAACCACTGCGCCTGATGGTGGATTTGCCAAACGACGCCGATCTGGTGGATTTGTTTATACACGTACCCGGTCGCAAGCTTTTGGTCGCTTCAAGTGCGGGTGATGGCTTTGTCGTGCCCGAAGATGACGTCATGGCGCAAACCCGCACCGGTAAGCAGGTGTTGAACGTGCGGAACGAGGTTCGCGCACAAGTTTGTCGCCCGATAGATGGTGACAGTGTCGCCTGCGTTGGCGAGAACCGCAAAGTGCTGATCTTCCCGCTTGATGAGTTGCCGGAAATGACCCGTGGCAAAGGTGTGCGGCTGCAGAAATACAAAGATGGCGGGCTTTCGGATGCAACGACATTCACCCTGGCCGACGGGCTAAGCTGGCTTGACCCTGCGGGGCGAACGCGAACAGAAACCGCGTTGGTAGAGTGGACGGGCAAACGCGCAGGCACAGGCCGTATGGCGCCGCGTGGGTTCCCAAGGAACAATAAGTTCACCTGATCTGGGTTTCAGGGGTTATTGGTTGACCTAAGAGATTTAACACTGATGGAGTAAGCTCATGAACCTTGGGGCATTTTCTATAAGTTTAGGCATCAAGAATCTTAAAAATTCGAAGGAATTTTACGAAAAACTTGGCTTTGCGCAATTCGCTGGTGATGAAGAGCACAACTTTCTGATTATGAAAAATGGAGAAACGCTGATCGGGTTGTTTCAAGGTATGTTTGAAGGTCCGATGCTGACATTTAATCCCGGGTGGGATCAATCGGCTCAAAACATTGATGCTTTTACGGACGTTCACGAAATCAAAGATCGCCTGAAGGCTGCGGGGCTGGAAGTAACACAGGAAACAGGTGAAAAAGACGGCCCGGCCAGTTTCACAGTGATTGATCCAGACGGGTATCCCATCTTAATTGACCAACACCGATAGTTTTGCAGGAAAGAGGTGGGTTGGGGCCCATGTTAGCTTAGATTGCCCTAATTTTAACTGCGTCGAAAACGGATACCCTAAGCTTTTTCAACCTTCAGCCAGACACCCCCTTCGGGGCGCAGGGTTAGGATCATCACGGGTTTGGGCGTTTTTCCGGGTATCGTGCTGAACCTGAACTTTGCGAGCAGTGTCGCCAGAATAATCACCGCCTCCTGCAACGCAAAGCTCGCCCCGATACAAACGCGGGGACCGTCACCGAAAGGCAGATATGCATAGCGGTTTATTGCCCTCGGGTCAGCAAAGCGGTCTGGGTTAAACGTATTAGGTTTGTCCCACAGCAGATGGTTGCGATGTAACGCGTAGATCGGAAGAATGACTGTGTCTTTCGCCCTGACTTCACGGCCACACAAAGTATCCGGCTTCTGCGCGGTGCGAGACAACATCGCTGCAGGCGGATAAAGGCGCAGTGTTTCATCTACGATCTGGCGTATGTATGGCAGGTTTGCACAGTCTTCCGCTGTTGCGGCACGGTTGCCAAGCACAGCTTGCGCCTCTGTCCGCGCACGGTTTTGCACTTCCGGGTCAAACGCACAAAGATATAGCGCCCAGGCAAGTGTAAGCGCAGTCGTCTCATGGCCAGCAACGATAAAGGTAAGCAGATTATCCCGCAGTTCGGCCGTTGTCATCTTGCGTTCAGTTTCGGGGTCTTCACCTTCAAGTAGAAGATCCAGCAAATCAGGCGTTTCTTTGGTCGCTGCTTCGCGCCGTCTATCAATCACTTCATCTGCAACGCTCTTCATCTGTTTCATTGAACCAGATGAAAGGATACGCGAAGGCCGCGGCACCCAGTTGGGTGCGCCCAGAATATCCAGCAACGAGATCTTTGCTGTCTGATCGATGTAAGAGTTTATTGCGTTGTGCATTGCACTGCGGTCAAAACCCTCATCCCCTGAAAAAGTTACATCGGAAATGACTTCAAAGGTGGCCCTTACCATCTCTTCGTAAAAATCTACGCCTCGCCCGATGCTTTTCTCAGTGCGTTCAGCGCAACGTTCTGCTGCGGTGGTCATCATCGGTGCCAGATTCTGAATGTTTCGATGCGAGAAAACCGGGGCAGCGGTGCGCCGCTGCCAGCGCCAATGTGTCCCTTCGGCGACGAACAGGCTTTCGCCAATTGCTGGGCGCAGGATATTCTTGGTCACATCGGACTTGGGATAGTCTTCAAGTCGGTCTTTCAGGATATGGCGAAGCGTGTCAGGGTCCATAACCATATGCCACCGCTTGCCGGTTTTGCCTGAAACAATTGGCTGACGAGTTGCGATCTCCGGCAAAATTTCAAGCACGTTACGCCGTGCCGCCTGAAGCGTGCGCAAGATACCCCATGGTTCTTTAACCAGTGGGACGTGGGCCGGGATATTCTTTAGGGCGGTCTGATCCATCACGCGCTCCTGTCTTTAAATCATATAGGAGCAGCGAAGCCCCGTGCAACGTGGTGCAATTGCACGGGGATGGGTCATAGGTTATTGCAATATAATAATGAGTTTGGGAGTTTCTGATGCGTAAGCTGTTACTGTCGCGTCGCGTTCTTGTTTTAATTGGTTTTTTTGGTTTGCCGGCATGTAGCGGAGGCGGCCCAATTGACGGCCCACTTGAACCGATGGGACAATTCCGGCTTGGCCACAATATTGTCGTCGCAGACAACGCACAGCTTGGGCCGCTGTCACGCGAAGCAGACCCGGACGAATGGAAAGCTGCGTTGACCAGCGCAATTTCTGACCGGTTTGGCCGGTATGAAGGTGAGCGGATGATCCATATCGGTGCCAGCGTTGACGCCTATGTTCTGGCTGTTCCCGGTGTGCCGATCCTCTTCTCCCCAAAATCGGTGCTTATTTTAGGGGTAAATGTCTGGGACGACGCCACACAAACCAAACTGACCGATCAGCCACATCAGATTACCGTTCTTGAAAGCTTGTCTGGGCGCACAGTCGTTGGCTCAGGGCTGACACAGCGTAAAGAAATCCAGATGCGCAACTTGTCGCGAAACGCTGCTGCATCAATCCAACGCTGGCTTCTTACGCATCCTGAATGGCTTAATACGGATGATGTGGCTTCAGAAGATGTTGCGTCAAACACGGTCGATCCGGAAACAGATGATGTTTCGGATCTTGTCGCAAACAATGCGCTGGAAGGTGCGCCGGAGACCGCGCCCGATGGCGCGGCGGTGCGTCTACCTGAAGAAACGCAGGAAAGTGTTGCTGAAGAGGCCAAAACGACCAACTGATGCTTGATTTTTCCGTCCAGTTTTCGTAACGAGCGCGCGATGTCAATTCGGGTCGCGAGTGGCCCCAGAACACGAGGCCTCTGAACTATGGCTAAGGAAAAGTTTGAACGAACAAAACCGCATTGCAACATCGGCACGATTGGGCATGTTGACCACGGCAAGACGACGCTTACGGCTGCGA